>JBDTFL010000291.1:0-8255 GCA_039937955.1 Polyangiaceae bacterium
CGAAGCGGTCGCGCTCGGGCTCGCGTCGTCGTCTGGACAAAATCTCGCTGCGTTGCAAACGGCAGGGCTTTTGACGGTCGATCCGCCATCGACGACGACCACCGTTCCCGACGACGGCAAAGGATCCAAAGACGCGCTTGGTTACTTGCACATGAATTGCGGCGTCAGCTGCCACAACGACAACCCGAATGCATTGTGCGTGGGCTCACATCTCTACATGCGCCTCAGCGCAACGGATGACTTCGCGTCGGATGGGGGACCGAGTGCGGTCGCGAGCACGCCGACGTACCTGACGGCGGTCGGCGTCGTACCGAGTGTGTACTCCGCGCAATTTCCTGTGGCGAGCGGCTACCACCGCATCACGTCCGGCGACGTCGCGCTCAGCGAAATTCCGCAGGTCGACGGCGTACGCGGACAGGCTTATCAAATGCCGCCCATCGCCACGCATCAAGTCGACGAAGCCGGAGTCGGTTTCGTCACGACCTGGATCACGAACACTCCGTGAAGCGCACCATCGCCGTCGCCGGAACCATCGGCGCGGGGAAGACGTCGCTCGTTGCATGGCTCGTCAAACGCTACGGAATCACCCCTTTTTACGAGCCGAACGAAGCGAACCCGTATCTCGAAGATTTCTATCGCGACATGAAGCGCTGGGCGTTTCACTCGCAATGTTTTTTCTTGGCCCACAAAATCGAGCTTCATCAGCAGCTCGAAAAATCGAAAACGCCGGCGGTGATCGATCGCACGATCTACGAAGACGCCGAAATCTTCGCGAAGAATCTGCATCAGCAAGGGCACATCGACGCACGCGATTGGCAGATCTACGAGCGCCTCTATCAAGGCATCCGCAGCGCGTTGAAGCCGCCGGATTTGCTCATCGCACTTTCCTGCTCACTGCCAACTACGAAAAAGCGAATCACCAAACGCGCGCGGGCAATGGAGCAAGAAATCCCGGACCCTTATCTGCGCCGCCTGCATAAGTTGTATAATACATGGTTCGAAACCTACGACCTCGGCCCGATCGTGCGCATCGACACCACGAAGCTCGATTACGTCGAGAGCTTGGTCGATCTCATCGATTTGCAGAGCATCGTCGATCGCGCTCTCACCTCGTAAAAACTAGGCGATTGTCGATCAGCGCGCTTTGGTTTCACTCGCGGGAACGATGGTCGGCGGACGATCGATCGCGAGCGGCAAGAAAATCGTGATGGTGGTTCCGCTGCGTTTGTAAGTCTGCGAAGCGCTCGGCGGCTCGTTCGGCAGCGTCGTCGTTTGCACCTCGATGTGCCCGCCCAGCGAGAGCACCACCGCTTGCGTGACGAACAACCCCAGACCCACGCCACCACGGGGCGGCTTCGTGGTGAAGAACGGATCGAACATGCGCGCTTGGACATCGGGCGAAACGCCGTGGCCGGTGTCGGTGATGTCGATGCGCGCGAGATCGCCTTCGATGCTCGTGGTGATGCGCACTTCGTTTTCGTCGGGTGCGCCGGGCGTGATGGCCTCTGCGGCGTTGGTGAGCACGCTCGAAAATGCTTGCGCGAGACGACCCGGGCTTGCCTCCAGCGTGAGCGGCGGACCGTAGTCGCATACGAGCGTCGCCCGCGCCTCGACCTCGTGCGTTGCACGACGAACCGCAATGAGCAGAACGTCGTTCACGTCGACGGTCGCGCGGTCCTCGGTGTCGGCTGGTGCAAACGCCCGTAAATCACGCACGATTTGCTCGATACGCGTCGCGGAGGTTTCCATGTCTTGAAGTGCGTCGAGCGACTGACGAAGACGCGTGACCACCTCCGATGCGGCTGGCGTGATGGCCGATGCAACCCAATGAAGTTGATCGAGCACGAAGCCGATGTTCGCGCGCACAGTCGCCAGCGGATTGTTTATTTCGTGTGCGACGCCCGCCGCAAGCGTGGCCGCCGAAGTTGCGCGACCTGAAACGACGAGCTTGGCCTGCTCATCCAAGTCGAGCGACAAATCACGAAGCACGAACGCAAACGCGGGACCGCCGCCGAACTCGACCGCGAACATGGTCATCATGTTTTGGCGGTACGTTCCGGGCTTGTGCTGGAGGCGAACCACCACCCGCGCAAAATCTTTTTTCGCGCGCGTCTCGGCCTCGTCGAGGACCGGTCGGTCGCTCGGATGCAAGTTCGCGTGCGTGATGAGCGCCGGGCTCCCCGCATCCACCCGCGAGCCGAAAACACGCTGCGCGATGCGGTTCCCGTAGATGACGACGCCGTCTCGTTGGATGAAAATCGGGATCGGGCACGTCTCCAAAATCCCGGCGAGGTCAGAAGCTGACCCATCCGAGCCAGATGTGGCTGGTTTCGCCTGATGAAGCACCGGCACGGTCCTTCTAGTATACGCGAAGGGTGAATCGAGAGGCGTTGGTGCGTGCGATTTCGGATCCCGGGTACACCCCGAAACGCCGTGATGCGAAGGAGCTGCTCACGCTCTTGGACGAAAAAGACGAGTCGATCGCGCAACTTGCAGAGAAAGCGCTGCTCCGCGTGGACGATTTGGATGACGCCGCGAAAGATGCGTTTTCGACGGCCGCGCCTCGCGCGCGAGGGCGAATTTGTCGTCTTTTGGCGAAACACGGCGCTGCACCGCGGCTCGCCACCTGGTTGTCTGGCGTGCTTGCGGATGATGCCGACGCCGGTGTTCGCAAACGCGCCGCACGAGCGCTCGGCCAAGCGAAGAGCGCCGACGTCGAAGCCGCTCTGCTAGACGCGTGGGAACGCGAGAAGGATCTGCCAGCGCTGCGAGCGATCGCTGAGTCGCTCGGCAAGGTCGGCACACCCTCAGCATCAGAAGCCCTCGCTGCAAAATCGATCGACGATCCGGAGCTCGAGCGCATCGTCAAACGCGCGCGGCTCATCATCGATCGCACCGACATTCGCGTAACGGCGATCAAGGCCATCGACCCGAATCGCGCGCCTTCGCGTCCACTTGCGATGCGATTTCGTTGTCGGGCTGGCCTCGCACCCATCGTCGCGTCCGAGCTCGACAAATCATTTTCGCCGCGCATCGTCTCTCCAGGCGCGGTCGATGCAACGCTCGCGCATCCCATCTCCGCCTGTTTCGCATCTCGTTGCGCGATGGACTTCGGATTCGTCGTCGAGCCCGAGCTCGTCACGGGCGACGACGTGAACGCCGCGGTCGTCCGCGCGCTCGCCAAAGCACGAAGAATTTTTTCCGAGCTCGAGCCTGCGCCGCACCGTTTTCGTTTGTCGTTCACGGGCGGCGGACATCGTCGTGGCGCCGTTTGGAAAATCGCCGACGACGTACGCAAAGTCTCGGCAGATCTCGTCAACGATCCGACCGAAAGCACGTGGGAGGTCGTCGTGCGCGAACGCGCGCAGGCCGGAAAAACCAACGTAGAATTGCTTTTGATTCCGAGCGCGCTCGAGGATTCTCGATTCGCTTATCGCGTTCGCGACGTTCCCGCGGCGTCCCACCCGACCATCGCCGCAGCGCTCGCTCGTATCGGCGGCGTTCGCGAGGACGACGTCGTTTGGGATCCGTTCGTCGGCTCCGGCAGCGAGCTCATCGAACGCGCGAAGCTCGGAAAATACGCACGACTGATCGGAAGCGACATCGACGACAACGCGCTCGAGGCGGCCGCCGAAAATGCCAAAGCGGCAGGCGTGGACATCGAGCTCGTGAACGGCGACGCGCTGAAATATTCTCCCGGAAAAGTCTCGCTCATCATCTCCAATCCGCCACTCGGACGACGTTTGAATCGCGACAGCGATTTGCGTGTTCTCTTCGATCGCTTCTTGTCGCACGCCGCTTCGTTGCTCACGGAAGACGGCCGCATCGTCTGGGTATCGCCGCTCGCCGAGCGCACGTCCGAGCAAGCAAAGAAGCTCGGGCTGACCCAAGATCGCGGCATCGACGTCGACATGGGCGGTTTTTCCGGCCAAATTCAGCTGTTTTCACGATCGTCTAAAACCAAGAAAGCCAAAAATGGACGCTGACGTTTTGCGCGACATCGTCGAAAGCTGGATCCCCTTCAACAAATATCTCGGCGTCAGGGCGGCAGAAATTCGCGACGGCTTCGTGCGACTCGAGCTTCCGTTTCGCGACGACTTCATCGGCGACCCGATGCGCCGCGCCCTTCATGGAGGCGTGCTGTCGACGCTCGCCGACACCGCGGGCGGGGTCGCGGTTTGGAGCAAGCTGCCGGACGAAAACAGTCGCGTGTCGACCATCGACCTGCGAATCGATTATCTGCGACCCGGAAAGTGCGAGCTCATCGCCGTCGAGGCGCACGTCGTGCGTCAAGGAAATCGCGTGGGCGTCACCGACATGCGTCTTTTTCATCCATCTGCGCCGGACGAAACCGTGGCGACCGGAAAAGGTGTCTACAACGTGGTCCACGCAAAATAAATTTCGACTAAGGTGCCTCTCTGCGTCGTGGAAAATTTCCTGGTTCGTGCGGGCTACGTGCTCGAAAACGATTTCGACGCCGAAGAACGGTTTGCGCTGTTCCCCGCCGACTTCACCATCAAAGGGCTATTTTTCCCGCGTTTGGTGTTGATGGCCGGCGACGCGTGGCCTGCGCTGCAATCCACCTTGCAAGCGCCGCCGCGCTTCGGAAAATATTTTCCGTTCTCCGATTATCCGCAGGCCGACTACTCGCGGCTCACGTACGCCGTCGCGAAAAAATGTTTTCCACGCGTCGCGCTTCGTGAAGCCGCACGGCGCGTGGCCCGTCGCGATTTCGAGGTATTCGCCACATCGAGCTTGGGGAGCGTGATGTTGTCGATGCTCGGCGGCGTCGACTCCGCGCTCATGAAGTTTCCACAGATGATGGGCCTCGTCTTGAGCGGCGGCGGCTGCAAAGGTACGCGCCTCGACGAACGCGCGATTCGTTTGGAGTGGAGCAATTTTCTGGGTTGGGTGGACTGCTATTCCATCGGCACGGTGGAGGGGATCGTCCAGCACTTCGGACATTCGCCGACCATCGACGTGAAGATCGAGAAATACGGCTACGCAACCTATGACGTTCGCTGGTCCTGAACGTAGGCCCCGCACCTCAGCTTCGTATACGCTGCGCGAACTGTGACTCGCCCCGAACAGCTCGGCCGCGGCATCCCTCTTCTTTTCAATCCGCCGTTCGTGCTGAACGGCACGCGCACATTTTTTTTCGTGCTGCCGGCCGACAAGCCGACGCTCGCTGCGCTTTTGCAAACGCGATTTTCGTGGGCGGCTCCCGATATCACCGTCGAGCCACTCGGCGGTTTCGTCCTCTGTTGCTTCACGGCAACTGCGAACGCGACGTCCGCCAATCCCACGCTCGGTGGACAAGCCTACAGCGAGATCACGTTCTTCGTTCCAGTGGTCGGCCTGCACGGCGGCGTTCCATTCACCGCGTTACATGTACCATACATATATCCGGACAGCCCCATTGCCATGGCGAACGGCAGGGAAATTTTCGGGCTTCCGAAGAAACCTGCCGCACGCATCGACATTCCAAACGCCGTAGATTTCATCGCCGGCACGCCCATCAACGCGACCACTGTCGGAACTCCGATTTTCAACGGGAGCCTGTGGACCGAGCTACCGGTCGTCACGGCGACTGCTGCACCGCACATCGGCGCGCCATCGACGGCGTTGGCGCTGCTCGCAGATTTGGTAGCGCTCGGAATGCCGCCGGCGCTCGCGACGATCGAGTCGCTCATGCATTTGCATTTGCTCCAAACGAAGGAGGTCGCCGACGTCGATCCGAACGGTGTGCCGAAGCGCGAGCTCTATCGCGCGGTGACGAACATCACGACTGGCACGACATCCATCTCCGACGTCGTGCTGATGGACGCCCACGACATCAAGGTGCGCGTCGCCGATCTCGCGAGTGATCCCATCGCGTCGGATTTGGGCCTCGCGAGCGGCGACATCCAGCCGATCGTCGCGGTCAGCTACACGATGGATTTTTTCTTCGGCCCTGCGGTGACGTGGAAAGAAGATCCCGTCATTGGTGCGGCTCCGGCCACGAAGACGCGCGTGCTCATTTTGGGTGGCGGCCTCGGCGGGCTTGCAACAGCGCTCGCACTCACTGAAACCGAAGCCCTCCGCAATCGCTTCGACGTTCGAATCGTCGCGCAAGGACATCGGCTCGGCGGCAAAGGTGCGTCATGGCGCAGTCCTGATCCTCGGCTCGGCGCGCGCATCGAGGAACACGGAATTCACGTTATTTTCGGCTTTTATCATAACTTTTTGCGCATGCTGCGTGGGGTCTATGTCGATGCGTCGCGCGATCCTGCTCTAACATTCCCGGCGCGTTTCGATGATGCGTTCACGCCGCGTTGGAACATCACGCTCGACGACGGAACGAGCGACGCCTTCGAGCTGACGTTCCCGCAGACGCCCGACGATTGGGGCCGCGGCATTCCCTCGCCCACCGACCTCGTGAAATTACTTGCAGACTTCATCTATCGGCTCGTCGATCCGGCGACGCTCAAAGAGACGATGACCGAGCTGCTTCCGAATTTTTTGCTGCCGGCGAACCTTCGTCATCCGATTCGTCATCAACTGTTCGCGTTCGTCAGCGTGCTCGTCAAGGGCACCATCGCGTCGATCGCGCTCAGCCCCAAGAGCTTCGACGATTTCGACGCGGTCGATTTCCGCGCGTGGCTCAAATCGCATGGCGCAAGCGACGAGGTGCTCAACGGTCCGGTCACGCAGGTTCCGTACGACGGCGTGTTCGCCTATCCGGGCGCTGACACCTCGAACCCGATGCTCGCTGCGGGCCTCGCCATTCGCGGCATGCTGCGTCTCGCGTTTTTCTACGAAAAAGCGCCGTATTTCGTGATGAATTCAGGAATGGGCGAGTGCGTGTTCGCGCCAATTTACGAGGTGCTCGAGGCGCGCGGCGTGGCCATCGAATTCTTCTCGAAGGTCACCGAGCTGCACATGAGCGGAACGGTCGCCGACAAAGTCGTGGTGGAGCGCCAAGCGAAGATCACCGCGGGCGTGGGCGGCTACGACCCGATCGTTCTCACGGGAGACATTCCTTCGTGGACCCGCGACGCGGATTTGTCTCAGCTGGTGAGTGGCGCAGCGCTCGCCGGAAAAGACTTCTTCAGCGACGCCGAAACGTACTTCGAGGACACGGCCACCTTTTCGATCGGAGCCGATTTCGACCACGTGGTGTGCGCGATCCCCGCGCCCGTCACCGCGCGCATTCTAACGGGCATCGTCGGCAACGCCGAGCTCTCCGGCATCGTGAACGTGCAAACCGTTTCGACCATCCAAGTGCAAACCTGGCTCGATCGAAAAATCGATGATTTGGGCTGGAAGTTCGGCGGCGTAGCGCTCGGCGGTTTTTTGCAACCGCTCGACACGATGCTCGAGCGCTCGGTGCTTTTGTCACGCGAGCAATGGACTGCTCCGGCGCCGGTAGGCCTTCTTTATTCGTGCGGCCCGTTCACCGCGGCGTGGGGCGGCGATCCGACGCTCGCCTCTTTTCATACGGCGATGGATGCAGCAGCGCGCACCGAGGCCCATGCATTCGCAAAAACTCACTACGCGAAAGTTCTTCCGAACGCGGATGCGGGCGGTGGCATTTTGGACTTCAACGTCTTTTATTCGCCGCCGCCCATTCCCGCTGATCGCTTCGACGATGCATTCGTTCGCGCGAACGTGAATCGCTCTGATCAATATGTGTATTGTGCACCTGGTGAATTGCACTTTCGTCCGCGCCCCACGAACCTCGCGCGCCCGAACCTGCATTTTGCAGGCGATTGGACGCGCAACGGCATCGACGTTCCGTGCATGGAGGGCGTCGTCATGAGCGCGCTCTACGTTGCGGAGGCGATCACCGGCCAAGATCAAAATATTTTGGCGAAACGCGATTGGATTTGAGGACAGATCGTCCTTCTTGCGAGAAATCGCGGTCGCGCTACCGTGACGCGCCATGACCTCGCAGGCCTCCACCGACCCCAACGCTCGCGAAGCGCATTTGCGCATCGTGCGCGCGGCCGGTCTCGATCGTCTGCTGCGTCCGCTGCATCGATGGGTTTGGGGAGATGCGCGCCGGCGGGGCGAAAAATTGCTGAAGTTTGCAAAGACCGAGGCGGACGGCGGCCGCGACATTGCGCGCGCAGCAGAACGCACGACCGACGCATTGCTTCGTCGCCTCTATTTGCGGCACGCGATGGATGAGCAACGTCACGCGAATCTTTTTCGAACGCGCGGCCGCGCCATTTTGCAAGCGCTGGACGTCGAGGACGAATCGAGCTTCGACG
>JBDTFL010000292.1:0-2646 GCA_039937955.1 Polyangiaceae bacterium
GAGGCCTTTGCCTTCGTTCGGGCGCTTCAACCAAAGATCGTCTTTTTTGGCGAAGGCTTCGACGGCGGCGACGAGCTTCTTCTTGTCGCCGAATTTTTCTTTCACGGTGGCCAAGGGATTCTTCATGGGATGCGTCTCTTTCAACTGAAAGCCAAGCGATGGCGCAGGCATCAAAAAGCCGAGCTAGCGCAGGCGTCCAGAGGCTGGTGCACAAGATGACTTGTGCGGTGGGTGAAGGGTCCGCTTTCTAGTCGCAACCGAGCTATTGCCGCAAGGGGCGCTGTAAGGTTTCTCCCGCGACTACGTATAAAGAAACTGACGTCTTACGAGACCTGCCTGTTGGACCAATCCTGGAGAACGGAATGGCGCACACCTCACTTCGATATGTGAAATGGCTTTTCGTGGTCGCAGCGCTCACCTGCGCTGCGTGCGGAGGCTCGGAAAAACAAGCAGATTATGCATCTTCGGGAGCGACGGCTGCGTATCCTTCGCCGCCTCCGCAACCATCCCCGCAAGGCTACGCGGCGTCTGGAACAGAGACCGTCGACAGGAGCGAGTCGATCCAAGCGGCGCCGGCGTCTGCACCCGCGCCGCCCAGCGGAGGGAGCTACGATTTCGCTGACGACGCGGTCGAGTCGGGCTCGTTTGGTCCGGCGAGCGCGACGGTCGCCGTGCGCAGCGCGCCGCCGCAACCTCCGCCGCCTCCAGCAGCACCACCGAAACCGGCAATCTCGCCGACCGACAAAAAAATCGCGAACGTCGACATCGAGCGCGCGAGTGATGTGACGACGCCGGCGACGAAAACCGGAAAGCCAGCGACGTCGACGGCGGCCGATCAAGATGTCACGCCGCACAAATCGGATTTCCTCATCTATACGGCGCAAATCACGATGGCCGTTTACCAAGTCGAGCCAGGCCTGGCCGCGGTCGAGCAAATCGCGAAGGATTTGGGCGGTTATTTGGCGGTTCGTAATGATTCGAGCATCACGATTCGCGTGCCGCGCGGCTCGTTCGACGAAGCGATTCGTCGCATCGGTTTGACCGGCGACGTCGTGCACAAGGAAGTATCGGCCGAGGACGTGACCGACAAATACGTCGACATGGAATCGCGCCTGCGAAACGCAAAAGCGATGCGCGACCGGCTCCAGGATTTGCTCCAGCGCGCGCAAGTGAAAGAGGCGCTCGAGATTCAGGTGCAGCTCGGCAAAGTCACCGAAGAGATCGAAGTGCTGGAAGGTCAGCTCAAATTGATGCGCGACAAGATCGCGTACTCGAGCATCGCGGTGAATTTTGCGGCGCGTGGCCAAGGCGCGCTCCGCGACATGCCGCTGCGGTTGCCGTTCCCCTGGCTGCAGGAGCTCGGGCTCCCGCGCCTCATGAGCTTGCACGAGTAATCGGAGACACCATGAAAACGACAAACTCGAAATCGGCTATATTTTACGGGCTTTTGACGATCGTTAGCATGCTCACGATCGGCGCCGGATGCGGGCGTCCGTTCGACATTCCGACATCCAACGGATTCGTCGAGCTCGAAAATCAATCTCCCGAATACGACTTTCGCGCGACCACTCCGGACGGCGTCGTGATGAGCGTGCGTGCGATCGACAACACCGGTACCGCCGGACAGCGCGGCGACATCGGATTTTGGGAACGCGCCATCACGCTCGAGATGCGCGACGTCCAGGGCTACGCGCTCCTCGACGCGAAGGACGTCACTTCAGCTGACGGGTCCAAAGGTCGGCAGCTCAAATTCGGACACGACGAAGACGCAAAACCCTACGCGTATTGGGTCACGCTCTATCTCGCGCAGAGCCGCATCTTCATCGTCGAGGCGGGCGGAAAAAAGGAGCTGGTGGAAAAAGCTTCGCCGAACCTCACGTGGATGGCGCAAAATATACATGTAAAGTGCAACGGTTTGCTTTCGCCCGTCCTCGAGTCGCGCACCTGCAACCGTTGGTAGCTATTCTTGGTAGCGGTCTTGGTAAAAGGGCGGGGATGCGGTAATTCGGCGGTGTGACTGCTCGCGTTCGTTTTGCCCCGTCGCCCACCGGGTATCTGCACATCGGTGGCGTTCGCACGGCGCTCTTCAATTGGCTGTGGGCGCGCAAGACCAAGGGCGTATTCGTTCTGCGCATCGAGGACACGGATCAAGAGCGGTCGACGCCTGAGAGCCGCCAGGTGATTTTGGATTCGCTGCGCTGGCTCGGTCTCGAGTGGGACGAAGGCCCCGAAAAAGGCGGAAATTACGGGCCGTACGAGCAAATGGCGCGGCTCGGTCTCTACAAAGAACTTTATGAAAAGTTGATCTCGAAGGGCGCGGCGTTTCGTTGTTACTGCACGAAAGCGGAGCTCGACGCCCAACGCGAAGCGCTCAAAGCAAAAGATCCGAAGGCGAAATTCAAATATCCGGGCACGTGTCGCAATCGCACCGATCAGCCTGATTTGCCGTTCGTCGTGCGTTTCAAAGCGCCCACCGAAGGCGAGCTTGTCTACGTCGACAAGGTCTTCGGCGAGGTGAAAACGCCGAACGACACCCAACAAGATTTCGTGCTCGTGCGATCCGACGGCGTGCCGCTCTACAATTTCGGCGCGGTGGTGGACGACCTCACGATGGATATTTCCCTCGTGGCGCGCGGTCGCGATCAC
>JBDTFL010000293.1:0-3854 GCA_039937955.1 Polyangiaceae bacterium
TTTCCTATTTTTTCCGGGGATCGCGCTCGCTCAATCCGCTGCACCCGCGACCGGCGCAGTGCCAGCTGACTCGTCGTCACTTATTCCGCCGGCGACCCCGCCGTCGACCACGCCTGCTGCATCGGCTGCAGCTGCACAAGGTACGACCGACCAAACTCCTGCGAACGCCGAACCGAAACCCGCACCCGACCCACGCGACGGTTTTCAATTCGGCTCGTACGGACGCGTGCAGGTTGCAAGTGATGGTCGCGGCGGCACCGGTCGTCCGGCCAACGTCGTCGCGCACGGCACACGGATCGACGAAGACAGTTACGCGGAGCTCGAGCTACGTCGCGAGGACACGTTTCAAAAAGGCGACGAAACACACCCGGAAATTCACACCAAGGTCGTCGCAACGATGGCCTTTTTCCCACCTTTTTTTCATTTTTCCGGGGACGCGGTTCAAGCGATCGCGATTCGGAATTTGTATGCGCAGGCAAGCTATGGCGCGGCGAATTTTTGGGTTGGCTCGCGCATGTACCGCGGCGACGACATCTACTTGCTCGATTGGTGGCCGCTCGACAATCAGAACACTGTCGGTGGTGGCGGCTCGTATCAATTCACGTCGCCCAATTCGTCGACCACGATCGCACTGCATGCCGGCATGCAGCGACTCGACAGCTCGTATCAGTTCGAACAAATTCCGGTCGTCGCGCCGTTCGGAACCGGCACCGTCAACGTCACGCAGCTCGATCGTCCGCGCGTCATCGAGACGCTCAAAGTCACGCACTTGATGCACGGCACCGCCGAGAAGAAATTTTTCAACTCCTCGACCGCTGGCTTCAAAGTCATCGGCTACGGCGAGCTGCACGAGATGTCTGCCGGCGTTTACGACAACACGCAGACGAACATCCAAACGCCACTTCCTGCCGACAACGGATTTTTGATCGGCGCTGAGGTCGGCTTGTGGACCGGACAGCGCGACACGCATGTGAGCTTGTTTTTACGGCATGCGAGAGGCATCGCCGCGTACGATCCGCTCGAAACGCCGCTTACATTTGCGAACGACCGAACGACCAGCGGCTCTTCAGAAACGCTCATCGCGCTCGGCTCGAATTACGAATCCGGAATGTTCGGCGTCATGACCGGCGCGTATTTGAGATTTTTCCGCGACGGCGATCCGTCCGCGACGTCATCGCAAAAATACGACGAGGGCACGGTCGTCGTTCGGCCTGAAGCCTTTCTCGGCGAGCACTTCGGAGTCGCCGTCGAAGGCAGCTATCAAGCACGCCGCATCGCGGAAGTAGACGCGGCAACCGGACAGCCGCTCGTCGCTTCGGCATTTCGCGCCGGCATCATTCCGTATTTTTCGCCGTCGGGTCGTGGCTCGTTCAAGCGTCCGCAGCTGCGCGTCATCTACGCCGTCACCGCGCGCAATCAAGGCGCGAAAGATTTGTATCCACAACAAGACGTCTTCGCGCAGCGCGGCGTCGAGCACTACATCGGACTCGGAGCCGAGTGGTGGTTCAACTCGAGCTCCTACCCGTGAAGCACTCGTGAAAAATAAGTGCAAAGTACAACCATGATGAAACAGCCCTATATTTTAGCGGGATTTCTGATCGGCGCGGCGTGCTGCCCGGAGCTCGGCTGCGTGTCTATTCCGAGCGACGGCGAGCAGCCGGTGCTCGCGACGCACGTTCAAGATTGGCGCAACGAGGTCATCTACCAAGTCTTGACCGACCGCTTTGCAGATGGCGACGTGAACAACGACTACAACGTCGTGCCAGGCGCGCTCGCAAAATTCCAAGGTGGCGACTGGAAAGGCATCGAGGACCATCTCGATTATTTTACGTCGCTCGGCGTCACCACACTTTGGATTTCGCCGATCGTGAAGAACGTCGAGACCGACGCCGACGTCGACAGCTACCACGGCTATTGGCAGCAGGATCTCGCGCAGCTGAATCCGCATTTCGGTGACATCGAAGCGCTGCGTTCCATGATCGCGAAAGCGCACGATGCAGACATCAAGGTGGTGCTCGACATCGTGTGCAATCACATGGGTCAGCTTTTTTTCTACGACATGAACGAGAACGGCCAGCCCGACCAGTACATCGGCGGCAGCGGACCTTTGCCGACGGTCGCGAACAACTCGGGCGTCACCAACATCAACGAATACGACCCGGATTTCGATCCGCGCGGCGTTCAGGCCTTTTCAGCGGCCGGCGACAGCGGACGCGCGCCGATCATTTTCATCGACAATCCGGCCATCAATCGCGTAGCGCCGCCCGGGATTTTCGGAACCGCTGCTGCGTATCACGGCATGGGGCGCATCATCGACTACAACGTCGAGCAGCAAGTCATGCTTGGGGATTTTCCGGGCGGCTTGAAAGACGTCGCGACCGAGTTGCCGGCAGTGCGCAGCGCGATGATCGATGCGTTCGCGCATTGGGTCGAGATGGCGGATTTCGACGGCTTCCGCATCGACACCGTCAAGCACGTCGAGCACGAGTTCTGGCAGACGTTCGGACCGGGAATTCGTCAGCGGCTCGCGGCTGAAGGAAAAAATAATTTCCTCATGTTCGGCGAGGCGTTCGACGGCAACGATCAATTGCTCGGCTCGTACACCGCGCCGAACGAGATGGATTCGCTGTTCAATTTTTCGCAGCATTACACGGTTTTTCAGCAGATTTTCGAGCTCGCGCACGACAAGACGCAGCAAAAGGGGACGCAGCAAATCGCGGATCTTTGGAAGCAGCGTCTGACGAATTGGTCGTCGACGCCGCAGCCCGGCGGCATCGGAGTCGCGCCGAACAAAGTGCCGATCAACTTCTTGGACAACCACGACGTCGAGCGATTCTTGTTCGAGTCGAACGGCGACGTCGCGGCGCTTCGCAATGCGATCACGTTGCAAATGACCGAAGAAGGAATCCCGTGCGTCTACTACGGAGACGAGCAGGATTTTTCGGGTGGCAACGATCCGTCGAACCGCGAAATTTTTTGGAACACGAATTTTGCGACGACCGGCGACACGTTCACGCACATGGCGAAGCTGCTCAAATTGCGAAAAGCCTATTCCGCGCTGCGCATGGGTGACACGAACGTCATCTGGGCATCGAATGACATCGCGGCGGAGGACGACGCGGGCATTTTTGCATTCGAGCGCACGGGCGGAGACGCAGGCCCGCAATACGCGCTGGTCGTGATGAACACGAACGAAGGCAAATCGAGCGTCACCGCAAACGGCAGCAACGTGATGAAGCTCACCACGCCCGGCGTCACGTTGGTCGACCTGCTCGACCCCGCACAAACGACGTACACGGTTGCGTCGGACGGCACGCTTCGCATGACGGTCGCGCCGATGCAGGCGAGCCTGCTCGTACCGCAGTCGCAGGTCGTTTCGGGCCTTTAGCTCTTCGCGGGGAAGATTCTTGGCGAGTCCTCGTATGAACGACGCGGGCACTCTTGCTTAGGCGGGGTGCCGCACTTCTTTTTTCAAAATGGCGTTGAATGTGACATCCTTGCCGCCGTCAAAACGCTTTCTATGGGAGGTTTTACCAATATGAAGAAACTTGTGATGTTCCTTGGTGCTGTTCTTCTTTGCGCCAGCGCGGCGTGCTCCAGCTCGTCGGACGCAGCCAGCTCGGCCGCATCGGGTAACTGCCCGGCAGTCGGCTCGAAGGTCTGCACTGCAGACGACGCGATCACGCAGGACCAGGCAGATGCCTGCGTCAAAGCGAAGAACGACGCAACCTGCGGGTCGAAGTACACGGCCCTTCTGCAGTGCGGCGGCTCCAACGTCAAATGCGACTCGAGCAACCACGAAGACGACAGCGCGATCGCATCGGCCTGCAAAACGCAGCAGGACGCATATGTCG
>JBDTFL010000294.1:0-4220 GCA_039937955.1 Polyangiaceae bacterium
ATTCAGTCTGTCAGCTCTTACAGCGTAAGTCGAGACAACCCGTGCTAAACGTGGGCTCCCATGTGGGTCCGCCATGCATGAAGTCGACGACGAGCTCCGCGAAATCAAGCGCGAGATCATCGAGTCGCGCGGGCTCGTCATCAAGACGATCAACCTGACGAACGCGCTCAGCGCCGACATCAAGTCGATCGCCAAACGCCAGCAGACCTACGAAAGCAGGCTCTGGCAAAACAGCGCCATCACCTACGTCGTGTTCGTCATCATCGTTCTCGGCGTTTTGAAATTCGCGTGGGATGCACGCGTCGACGCCATCAAGACCGAGACCGAGCAAAAGACCGCGGAGAACGATCGCCTCCGCAAAGAAGAGCGCGAGATTCAACAGCGCGACGAAGACCGCGCGCGCGCCGAGGTGAAGGCTGCGCAGTATTACGAATTGATTCGGCAGAACAAACGCGCCGAGGTCGTGGAGGGCTACGAGGCCATCACGAAAGAGCCGCTGACCAAGACCGAGCAAGCCGAGTTCGCAGACGCCGTCGAAAAGTCGCGCAACGAATTGGCCATGCTCGCGTTCCAACAAGGCAGCGACAAGCAGCGCGCGCAACGCTGGCAAGAAGCTGCGAACGCATTCGAAGAGTCACTTCGCTTCAAAGATGATTCGGCGATCGCGCCGAGCGTGCGACTCGGATTGGCGGATTCGTATCGGCACCTCGGTCGCCAACGCGAGGCGATTCCGGTGCTCACCGACCTGTCCGAAAATTCACCCGACAAAGAAATTCAGGACGATGCGCTCTACGGTTTGGCGCAATGCCAGACCGACATTCAAGCGTGGAACGACGCTAAAAATACGTGGCGTTCGCTCATTCGTAGATTTCCGGATTCGCACTTCGTTCCGGAAGCGAAGATGTATTTGGCGGCGCTCGTGCTGCAGCACTGAGCTCATTTTACGTCGCACACGAAGTTGTCGAACAGAATGCGATTGTCGCCGTTCCCCGGATCGGTCGAGAGCGCGCCAATCCCACGTCGTAGTCGTGCGGGCCCGGATTCGCGATCGGAAGAACGGCTGTCGCAGTCGGAACGCCATCGATCGAAATCGCGCAGCTTCCTCGCATCGACGCCGCCAGCTGGAAGTCGTACGCGACGTGATACCAGCGATGCAGCTGGAACGCGGCAAACGGAGCGGAGCTCGCGGAGAGCTCGGCGCCGCCGTCGTTGGGCGCGTCGTTGATGACGATGCTCTGCGTACCGTCCGACCACAAATTCCAAACCGTGTAGATGAACTCGCCGTCGTCGCAGGATCCGGACATGCCCATCGCTTGGATTTGAGACGACGCGAGGGATAGCGCTTCGATGCGAACGTCGACCTCGCAGTGCGCGGAAGAAAAATTGCCGTGCAGATTGCGATAAATCCCTTCGTCGTTGTACGCCGCGGCATCGGCTCCATAAAAAGCGGCATAGGCATGTGGTGACGATTGAAAAAAATCGCCGGTGATGGTGTTCGAGCCAGGTTTCGCCTCGTCGTCCACGCCACTCCAGACGCTGACGTCGCCGGGGATTTCGCCGGACAGATCGAAGTCGTCGCAGATCGTATGACCGCCGTCGCACGGCGAAGCTCGCCCCGCCTCGAGCGGCTGTGCGTCGGTCGTCACGCTGCCGTCGTTCGGCAGCGCGCCGTCACCGGAAAACGCGTCGAGTGAAGCGTCGACCGATCCGCCGTCGTTCGGGCCGTCACCGAGACCGTCGAGCGAAACGAAGAGCGAGCAACCCGAGGCGACGGCGACACTGAACGCGAACATCAGTCGAGCAATGACGTTGCGCCGCATTGCTACATCCTACTCTTTTTTCCAGTGATTCAGCTCGCGCGCGCGAGCAGCGAGTACGCGTTCGTCACTTCGGAAAAACGCGCTTCGAGACGACGACGCTCGTCGTCCGAGGCGTGCGGATGCGTGTCCGGATGAACCGATTTCGCGAGCTTGCGATAAGCGCGGCGAATCGCGTCCGCATCTGCCGCTTCCTCGAAACCGAGACCGAGCAGGCGAAGCGCAGCAATGCGCGCGGTATCCAAGGTCGGCCGCATTCCCGATTGCGCATTCTCCTCGCGGTCACGCGCCCGCGATCGACCGGTCAAAAATTCTTCCGGTGCGAGCGGCTCGTCACGCAGCGCGGTGGCTGGTGCCCGCATGGCAACGCGAAACGAAATGCGTGCATCTTGCAAACGATCGAGCAGCTCGAGACGACGCGCGATTTGACGACGCAACGCCGCGCCCACCACCTTCGGAGCGATCCGAAAATCGTGAACGAGCACTTCACCGAGCAAACGACGCGAGGCGATGGCGCGCAGCACCGAACGACGAAGCGTCTCGTCGTCGACAGCGCTGGTCGAGCGCAGCACCTCACCGAGCGACATGCTCGAGCCGTCGATCTCCACCGCCACCACATGCCCGCCGCTCACGAAAATGCGATGCGTGCGATCGTGCTCCGAGAGCTCCAGCGTTCCGTTCGCGCGCGCGCGATGCAGCGATCCGAGCAGATCACCCAGCGATGTTTTTCGGAGATGCCCCGGAAGCTGCATCCTTCCGGAATAGCGAGAGCGTCACGAAACGGCCAAATTGTGGGCACTTCGTGAAGTGCGGCGTCGAGCTGCGCGGAAGGGCAGTCGCGATCAACTTCCGACGACGAGCGGCGCGGCAACGGTGACGCTCGTGGCGCTGCAGGCGTCGCCGACGCAAACGACCGCGCGAACGCGAACGCTTATCGAACCACTTCCGACGTCTTTGGCGACCAAACCAAATGCCCAACGCCAACGTTCGGGTGTGCGGACTGCGGCGTCGTCGGGACCGATGCGGCCTTTGAGTGGAAACGCGAAGGGTGGACAGTCCAAGATTTGCGCGTCGCCCCACGTGATGCGGGCACCGTCGACTTGCGCCTCGACGTCGCAACGAACGCGACCGACCACGCCCGCGCGCTCGCACACGACTTGCGCGTGGAGAGGTGAGCTCGCGTTGGCGGCGCGGTTCGCGCTCTTGATTTGCGACGCGCTGCTCGGCAAGGCGCCGAAGAGCCCGAGCGCAGCGTACGCGGCGATTTTCACGCTCTTGTGGTATCAGGAGCGCGGGAATTCGTCATGCGCTCGAGCATCCTTGTCCTGCTTTTCGTCGCTGCCGTTCCTGCGTCCATCGTGATCGCGTGTGACGACAAAAAAAATCCCGACGTGCTCGACACCGGCGCGCCGCTCGCGTCGAGCCTCGACGCCGGGAACACCACACGCGACGCGGCGATCACGTTCGACGCGTCGATGCCCGAAAGGCCCGTTCCGAAATCGAGCCCAACGGTTGGCATCTACGCGCCGCTCGAGACGCAACAAAAAGCGATCTCGTACATGGCTGCAATGGCAGCACCACATTCCGACGATCCATTCGTCGACGACGACTACGTGAAGTCGTTTGCCGCTAAAATGAAGCCTGTAATCGCCAGCATGGACAAAGGCAGCGGCGCCGAGAAAGCCAAGCTCGAGCGCATCGACATCATCGGCGGCGGTCGTCGCGTCGATTTGCTCTTTGCGCTCGGCTGCGAAGCGGAGACGCCAGGTCATGCGGTGGGCGGCGCGGGCATCACGCTCAGCACGCTGCACGATCACGGCGTGCTGGTCGTCGCCTGCCACGACGCACGCGCGCAATGCTTGCAGAGCACACGAGACACGACGGACATTCTCTGTACGGTCGCGCCACGCCACAAATAGCAAGCCGAGCTACGCGCAGGCGATCTAGCAAGCCGAGCTACGCGCAGGCGATCCAGCAAGCCGAGCTACGCGCAAAAAAAAACCCATGGGATCCCATGCTTCAACTTGACGTTTCCGACGTTCGGCACCAAAAGTGCCCATCATGAACAAAGGAATTTTCGTCGTTCTCGCGCTGTTGGTGCTTCCTGCGTGCAAGAGCACGTACGAGGAAACCATCGGCACCGTGGGTGACACGATGGCGTACGACACGACGACATTCGCGGTGAGCGCCGGTCAGAAGGTTCACCTGACGCTGAACAACCACGGAACGTCTGCGGCCATGCATCACAATTGGGTGCTCGTGCAGCCGGGCAAAGAAGCCGAGGTCGCAACAGCCGGAATGGCGGCTGGTGAAGCCTCGAATTTCATCAAGGCCGGCGACCCGAACGTCATCGCGTCGACTCCACTCTCGACGCCGGGCGGAACCGTCGACGTCACGTTCACC
>JBDTFL010000295.1:0-5089 GCA_039937955.1 Polyangiaceae bacterium
GTGAAGATCAGCGGGCTGCCAACGCGTGATGAGTCGTGCGACGACGCAGGTCGAGCCGACCGCGCTCGCCACGTCCTCCGGTGACACGCGAGCCATGATGGAAGCGAGCTCGGTGGGAAGCGCACGACGATCGGTGAGGCCCGCGCCCGCGAGAGATGTTTGCAAACCGTGCATGGCGCGCGCGAGAAGAGCCGCGCGTTCGGCAGGCGCTCCCTTTTTCCGTGCGATGCGCTCCAACATGGAGATCGTCGTTCCTGCGTAAAATAAAGCTCCAATCGCGTCGTCGAAGGCCTCGACCGCGCGCACACGAGAAGCGCCGTGCGACGAAAACTCGCGAAGAGGCTCGTGGGAGAGCGCTTCGCCGAGCGCCATTCGCGACACCTCTGCAGATGCGAGCGTGAGCTCCGGTGCAAGCTTCGTGGCCAGTCGTCGTCGCAGTGAGGAGAGCGTTTCTGCGCGACCGCCGCGATGAGCGATCTGCTCGGCCGCATGAAGGCTCGGCGCGACGACGAGCTCCTTACTCACCACGATCATTTTCCGCCCGAAACGCGTGCTGGCAGTGCGAGAAGATCAGCGAGCGCGCCGACGTCGTACAGAAATGCGTACGTGGCTTGCGAGGCGAGCACCTTCTTGATGTACGCGCGCGTCTCGTCGAAGGGAATTTGCTCGACCCACAAATCGAAATCCTCCGCGGGTCGCGCGGTCAGCCAACGTTGCACCGCGCCTGGTCCTGCGTTGTACGAAGGGATCGCGAGATGCGGATTGAGAACGTTGGAAGCCCGTAATTGCCCGAGCATTTTCACTCCGAGCGCGATCGAGACATCGGCGCGCGTGAGCGACTCTGGGTCTGACGGGAGATTGGTCCCTTGCGCGACGAGCTTTGCCGTCGGCGGAATCAGCTGCATCAAACCAAATGCGTTCGCCGGGCTCTTCGCGTCGGGAAAGTAGCGCGACTCTTCACGCATGATTCCGTACGCGAGCGTCATGGGCGTGCCGTCGGGACCGCTCTCACGCATGACGAAGGGCAAGAACGGACGCGGATACGCAACACGCCACGCACGTTTCCATTTTCCAGCCGGATAGTGCGCGGCAAAATCACGCGTGTGCACCAGCGCGTACCCGACGTCGGACGCGCCGGCATCTTCGAACAGCTCGCCGAGCGCACACGTGAGGTCGTAATCCGCTGCATCTGACGAGGGGGTCGAAAGCAGTGGCGCCAGCTCTTGATGTGCGGCGTCGATCTCGCCGACCTCGAGAAGCGCACGCGCGCGGTTCGCACGATCCGAAAAAAGATCCGCGGGAGAGCTCGAATTGGGAGCCGCTTCCCCCGCTTGCGCGATCGCATGATCCATCGTTTTTTTGGCTAGATCCGCATTCGTCGCCGCGATTTTCGCATAGGCCTGCAACATGAAATAGGTGAACGGAAACTGCTCGATGATTTGCGCGTAACGCTTCGTCGCGTCGTCGTGCTCGCCTAGAGCGTCGGCAGCGCGCGCACGAAAATAGCTCGCACGCGCAGCGCTCACCGGTTTGCGGTCGTCGGCCTCGAACGTGATGGCGCGATCGAGCGGTTCTTTTGCGCTTCGCCAATCGCCGCGAATCATGCGCGCCAGGGCCACGCGAAAGAGTGCGTCGCCAGACATGTCGCCGTCTGGATAGAGATCCGGAATTTGCAAAAGCTTGGCTTCCGCTTTCGCGCTGTCACCGTCGTCCAAGTAAACGAGCGCCGCGCGTTCCGATGCGTCGTCGGCCAAGCGGTGATGCGGAAAAAGACTCTCCAGTTTTTCGAAGCGCTCTATCGCGTCGGAATTTTTCTTCGCGGAGACGCTGGAGCGGCCGCCATTGTAGAGCGCCACCGCGAGGTCGTCCTGACCTGCACACGAATGGATCGCCTCACCCCATGCGTCGGCGGAGAGCGCCTTCGTTTTCATCATGGCCTGCGCGCGCGTGATCATGAGCTTGCAGGAAGGCGGCGATAATTTTTGCGATCGTGATTGCAGCGCGCGGTTGAAATCGTCGACGCCTTTTTGTGCGTCGCCCGAATCGGTCCACGCTTGTATTTGGCGGGAAAGCGCATCGTCGTCGAGGTCGGTGACAAAGGAAGAATCGGTCGCGTGAATGAGCGCGGCGGCGCGCAAACGAAGCACGGTTGCTCCCGATCCATCGGACAGCTTCGGTGCCTCGATGAAAACGCGCGTCGTCAGATCGTAAGCCTCGTGAGCTTTGGAGCTCGGGTCGCCGTCCACACCGTCGAGCAATGCCGTTGCCAAACGCACGGCCGTGTCGACCCAACGATTTCCGTGCGGATGATTCGCGAGAAGATCACGCCAGATCGCGACGGCTTGCGGACGCGCGCCGTTTCCTGCGAGCGCCTCGGCGAGCGTGATGCGGGCTTCGTCGTGCAACAAAAAATCGTTCGGCACGGCTTGCGCACGCTGGAGACTCAGCGGCCAATTCCCTGCCTTCGCGTACGCCTGGGACGCGCGCAGCGTTGCGAACGGAGCGAGCGCACATTCTTTTTTTGCGACGACCACGTCGAACGACCCAGCAGCTGCCGCCGATTCGTTCGCGAGCGCATGCAAACGTCCGGACACGTACGCCCACGCGCATAGCGCTGCTGCATCACTTGGCGGACGTGCGCGCTCGTCATCGACCACACGCGCAGCAGCCGAGAAATCACGGGCGATTTGAAAATCGCGTGCGGCGATCAAACGCGGGTCGCTCAGCACGACGCGCAATTCGGGAGCGTGCTTGGTGCCCTTCTCGGCAACGCTGGACGACGACGTCGTTGACGGCGCGTGCGTACGTCGCCACGTGTCGCCGCCTCCGCACGCCACGATGTACGAAGCGATGAAGAGGGCGCCGAGCCTTCGGGTCATTTGCTCGGTTTTCGCCATACCTCGCTCGCCTCGGTCTCTTGTCTCGCTTCAACGCGCTGCGCTTCGCGTTGCTTCCACCGTTCGCGATCGCGCTCCACGACTTGCGCGGCCGCTTGACGTCTCTCCACTTCCGCGCGCGCGGCTCGCTCACGGAGAGCCTCTTTCGATTCGCCGGCTTTGGCAACTTGGAGGCGTTGCTCACGGTCCGCGCGTTCACTTTGCGCTCGAATTTCCCATTGATCGTACGTCGCTAGATCTGCAGCGCGCACCTGTGCAACCTCGGCGTGCTCGTCGGCGCGAATGCGTTTCGCTTCGGACTCGGCGCGCAGCGCGTCTTCTTCGATGCGTTTTCGCAATTGCTCCGCGGCGACCTTCGCGCGCGACGCTTCACCGAGCGAACGACTCGCGCGTTCGACATGCGCCTGACGCGCACGCGCCAAAGGATCGAGGCGGTATTTCTCGCGCGCCATGCGAATGGAACTTTACCCCTTTTCGCGAGCGTTCGCGGGTGAACGGGCGCATATCTTGAGAGGATGCGCGCGCGGATTCGGGAGCCGGGAGAATCCCTCCGCTGGTTCTTCGTTGGCCTTGCCGCGATCTGCATTCTGGCAGCAGCCATTTTTCGCAGCGAGATCGGTCCCCCGCTCGATCCCGTGTTTTTCATGGGCGCCGCGTTGCTTCTCATGTCGCCGATTTTTCAGCAGCGCACCGCGTGGCGACAAGGCGAGATCGATGCGCAACCAGGTCGCCTCCTGATTTCACGACGCGGAATCTTCGCGAAACGCGAGACGTGCCTTGCCACGAGAAATGTGATTGGTGCATCGGTCGCGCGCGTCGGAGAGCGCGTGAATCTCGCACTGGCGGTCGGCCCGCGCAGTCGTCATCCAGTCGTCATCGCGTTCGAAAGTGAAACGGATGCCGCGCTCGCCACCAAAGCGCTCGGCATTGGTGGTCACGGATTCGGCGTCGTCGTTTGGGAACGCGGACCACGGTTCGTCCACCGCGTCGCTGCAAGCGTGCGCGTCGCTGCCTCGTTTTATTGTTTCGTCGTCTGCGTGCTCGCAAAAGTGTCGGACCCCTTTGCGGCGACGCTCGACGTGCAATCGGTCTCCACATTGATCGTGGTCGGCGCGTTGGCGTTCGTGTTGCTCGTGCCGCTCGTGATCGCGCGCCGAACCACCGCGCTGAACAACTCGGGCGTCGTCAATTTCGAAGATCGCATTCAGCTCCTGCGCTGGAGCACGATCGCGTCGATCCAGCTAGAAAATAGCCAGTTCGTGATCGATCGCGTCGTGCGCGGAAACGACGCACGTCACGAGCTGATGACCGCGCGCATTCCATTCGTAAAGCGCAGTCCTTTTCTTCCGGGGCTCGACGACGTCGACACCGCGTTGATTCTCGATCACGTCAGCGCAGCGTCAGAGCGAGCGCGGCTCGGCATGGGACCCGAGACGCACCAGCAAGTCCGTACGCTGCTCGCCAAGAAAGATCGCGAGACGAACGCAGAATGGATTCGGCGCATCGACGACCTCGCGGAATCGTGGCGCGCGAGCCCGCCGCGTTACGGTGAGTCAGTCACGTATTCGCACGCGCTGTGGGAGGCCGTGGAGGATCACGACTGCGACGAAAATCTGCGCGTGCTCGCCGCGCGCATGCTGGCGAAGCTCGACCCCGAGGCCGCGCCGCCGAAGTTGCGAGTCATCGCGGAGGCTATCCGAATTCCGCACCAAGCTTCCCGGATCCGGATAGCGCTGGAGCCCGAGGTCGAGGCGTTGGCGAAATCGATCGCGCCGAATTCGAGACGATGAGCGCGCCGATCCAAGCCACCGTGCATGCGCCGACCGCCCCACTGTGGCAGCGCGTAATGTCTTACGGAATCGGTTGGCTCTTCATCGCGGCCGGTCTCGTCGCGCTCAATTCCTTTCCGTTCGCAAACGCATTGCTCGGCATCGGCGCGTGGACTCTCTTGATAGCGCCGTTTTTTCTTCGTCGGCGAAACGCGAAATCAGCTCGAATTACCGTGCTTCCAGGCCGCGTCGTGATTCGCGCGCCGCGATCATTTCCCCGAACCGTTCCCACGCGAGCATTGCGCGGCGCATCCGTTTCCCGCGCCGGTGAGCGTTTCGTTTTGTGGCTGCAGGAAAAATCTTCGGACGCTCCGATCTCCATCGAGCTGACGAGTGAGCCCGCGCTCAAGGAAATCCGCAAGG
>JBDTFL010000296.1:0-7218 GCA_039937955.1 Polyangiaceae bacterium
ACCGCTGGTTCAAGAAGCGGACGCGCCGCCGACGTCGAGGCGATACGTGTACTCTACAACAAAATGGCGGCGATGACGTCGGAGGCCCGCGCTAAGCAGTTCGGGCTTCGCCCCGATCGCGCCGACACCATCTTGCCAGCGGCGAGCATCTTCACGCGCATTGCTGAGCTCGCGAAAGCCGAGGTCATCGCCGCGCCCGGCGTTGGCCTCAAAGAAGGAATTTTAGAAGAGCTCATCGACAAATACTTTCGCGTTTGGGACACCGAAGGCGAAGCCGAGTCGGTACTTGCAGCATGCATGCGTTTGGGGCGTCGTTACCAATTCGACGAAGCGCACGGCGAGCGCGTGACAAAATTCGCGGCACAAATCTTCGACGACCTCATCGAGCGTCATCATTTGGATCCTCGCGATCGGCTTCTTTTACGGGCCTCCGCGCTCCTGCACGACATCGGCGATTTCGTTCGGTACGACGGTCATCACAAGCACAGTTATTATTTGATCGAGCACGCCGACATCATGGGGCTCACTCCCGAAGAGCGGTCCATCGTCGCCAACGTCGCGCGTTACCACCGCAAGAGCCCGCCCGATCCGGCGCATCCGAACTTTCGCGATCTCACGAAAGAAGCACGCGGCAAGGTGCGTGCGCTCGCCGCGATCCTGCGGATTGCCGACGCTCTCGATCGCGAGCATCTCGGAAAGATCGAGAGCGTGCGCGCGGTCGCCGAAAAAAATCGCGTGGTCTTGCACCTGGTCGGCAATCACGAACGCGAGCTCGAAGAATGGACGGTCCGTGCAAAATCGACTCTCTTCAAAGACGTCTTCGGCCTCGATGTCGCCATGACCGACGCCTCATGAGCTCCTAAATCGTGTAGCGTGCGTGTTTCGGATGAATCGCCCGAGCATCGCATTTTTGGCTCTCGTCTTCGCTCCGAGCGTTCTCGCGTGTGGCGAGAGCTCCGTTCCCGACCCACGCGGCGCGGCGAACGAATTCGCCGAAGCTGCGGCTCGCGGTGACTCGGACGCGATCTACGAAATGATGACCGACGAAGCACGCGCCGCACGCACGCGCGCGGACGTCGGCAGGATCGTCAAAGACGAAAAGGCGGAGCTCGCCGAAGAAGCGAAGCTCGTGTCCGAAAAAGATGCGCGCGTCGAGGCAACGGCGCGCTTGCGATTCGAGGACGGCGAGGAAGCAGCGCTCGAGTTGAAGGAAGGACAGTTTCGCGTGACCGCGGCCGGTGCGCTTCCGGGCGGCGCAAAAACGCCGGAAGAGGCGCTCGACCAATTGCGACGCGTCGTCGCTCGTCGAAGCTACGCGGGCCTCATGCGCATTTTGTCGCCGACCACGCGCACCGCGATCGAGCGTGATTTACGGGCTTTAGTGGATGGTTTGGATCATCCGTCAACGCTCAACGTGAACGTCACCGGGGACGCGGCGGTGGTGAGTGTCCCCGGCGGACACGAGGTACGCCTCCGCCGCGACGGCGGAGTGTGGCGCGTCGAAAATTTCGACTAAGAATCACAATCGGCAATGACACGCGCGCGTCTCGTTTTGTTTGCGGCAGCAACCTGCGCGTTGCTCGTTGCGCTTGCGCCAACGCCGGCGCGTGCCTTCGGTGATTTCGGCGCGTTCGATCCACGCGTGCTGCTCACCGGCTCTCAACAAAACGCCGCGCATCCCGACGCACCCGCCCGTTGGTCGTGGGAGCTCATTCAACGCACGAGCGCACCCGCGCGCTTGAAGCCCACCATCGTACATGCGAGCGACGACGCCGTCGTCGACGCGCCGTTCTTGTATTGGAGCGGCGACGCCAACGTCGACCCGCTCACGTCGGTCGAAATCCAACAGCTCCGCAGATTCTTCGCGCTCGGCGGCGTCATGCTGGTCGACGACGCCGGTGTCACGAACGACGGCAAATCAAGCCCTTTCGGTATTTCCGCCAAGCGCGAGATCGCGCGTGTGCTTCCGGATTCCGCACCCATCAGCATCGGCGCCGACCATGTTCTCTTCCGAACTTTTTATTTGTTGAGACGCGCCGAGGGCCGCGTGGAAGGCGACAAAAATCTCGACGCCATCATTCGCGGCGGACAGACGCAGGTGATTTTCTCCGAGCACGACATCGGCGGTGCGCTCGCTCGCGGCGCCACGGGCGTTTGGGAATTGCCGGTCGTTCCCGGCGGCGACGCACAACGCGAACGCGCAATTCGACTCGCCATCAACGTCGCCATGTACGTGCTCTGCTCGAACTACAAAGACGACCAAGTGCATGCACCGTTTTTGATGCGTCGTCGCAGCCTCTCGCCGATCAACGAGCCGTGAGCGAAATTACGAGAATGACCACGTGCTGACGAGCCGCCTCGCACCGAGCAGCGATCTTCCGACGTGGGCGCTTTTGCTCACGTGCGCGTTGGCGATCGCGTCGCTGATTTTGTTGATCGTCGAAATGCGTCGTCGCGAAAATGGCGGCGCGGCCATCGTCGCGAGCGGTGTGCTTGCGGTGCTGGCGCTTTCCCTCGCGGTGCTGCGTCCGGTGCGCATCGCAGCGCGCGAAAGTGTGGTTGGTGCACGTGTGGTGGTCCTGGCTGACGCATCGCGATCGATGGCACTCACCACCGACATTGGCGGCGGAACCCGCGCCGACGCACGCAATCGCGCGGTCGAAGCGATCGCCAAAGTGGCTCAAAATGCACGGTTTTCGGTGCTCGGCTTCGGCGACGGCGCTCCTCGAGCATTGCCTTCGGGCGGCGCATCCGAGAGCGCGCTTTTGCCGCGCAGCGATCTTTCGAGTGCCATTCATGCGCTTGCGGCGTCGACCGACGAACGTCCCGCCGCATTGATCGTCGTCTCGGACGGCAGGCTCGACGACCCTCCAGACGATGCGCCCACCGCCACGCTCAAAGCGCTCGGCGAGGCACTCAAAGTTCCGATCCACACCATCGCGGTTGCGCGGAGCGGCGTGCCCGACGCCAGCGTTCGTCGCGTTTCGAATGTCGGTGCGGCGGTCGCACACGCGCCTCTGCCTCTGCGCGTCGACGTCGGATGCTCGGGCGGGCTCGCGTGCGAAGAGCTCACCGTCACCGCGCGTGAGCTACGCGAAGACGGACCGCCTGCACTCTTGGCAAGCGCGCTCGCGCATTTGAAAGACGGCGTCGGCACCGTGGAGATGACGGTCACGCTCGAGCGCGCGGGGCCGCGCATCGTCGAGGTCGAGGTGAGCGCACCGGCCGGCGACATGATCCCGGAAAATGATCGTCGCCTCGTCACGCTCAACGTCGCGCGCGAGCACGTGCGCGTTTTGCACGTTGCGGGTCGTCCGACCAACGACGTACGCGCGCTTCGTCAGTGGCTGAAAAGCGATGCATCCATCGATCTCGTCGCGTTTTTCATTTTGCGGACACCAGCCGACGACCCTCAAGCATTGCCCGAGGATTTGGCTCTCATTCCATTCCCGGTCGACGAGCTCTTCAGCGAGCATTTGCCTTCGTTCGACGCCGTGGTGCTCCAAGATTTCGACGCACAGCCTTACGGGCTCGAGCGCCATCTTCCTGCGCTCGCCAAATACGTCCGTTCGGGTGGCGGCCTCATCATGGTCGGCGGACCGAACTCGTTCGTGCATGGTGGCTACGCGGGCACTCCACTCGGCGACGTTCTTCCGGTCACGCTCGACAACTCGCCAGGCGCAACGGCCGACGACACCGGAATGTTCACGCCGGTCGTCACCGACGTCGGCAAGAGCGCGCCCATTTTTGCTCCGCTCCGAAGTATTTTGGACGACGACCTGCCGCAGATGCCCGGCTGCAACGTGCTCGGCGACGTTCGCAAAGGCGGAACCGTTTTGTGGACGCATCCCACGCGCAAGACGAGATCCGGAGCACCCATGCCGGTGCTCGCGATCGGTGAAGAAGGAGACGGCCGTTCGATCGCGCTCGGCGTCGACGGCGGATGGCTCTTCGAATTTTCGGAGCTCGGGGCACGCGCGGCCGGACGCGGATTCGGCGCATTTTGGGATGGATTGCTTGGTTGGCTGATGCGCGATCCGCGCTTCGAGCCGGCGCAGATCGACATCGCAGGCGGATGCATCGCGAACGTCGCCACGACGTTGCGGGTGCGAAGCGCGACGACCGGGCCGCTCACGCTCGACATCACACGTCTCGACAAAAGCGCAACGCCTTTGCACATCACTGGATTGCTCGCAGAGCATGGCGGACAAGGCACCAACGAAACAGAGCTCACGGTGCCGCCACTCGAGGCCGGAGGCTACGCCGCACGATTGCGCATCGGCGACAGCACCGCGACAAGGCGCGATTTCGCGTGCGAAGCTGGCGGCGACGAATGGGCCGACTCACGCCCCGACGCAGATCGGTTGAAGGCGCTGGCGAAAGCAACGGGCGGCGTCTTCGCGTTCGCCGACGACGTGCACGCAATTCCATTTCCGAAGCCCACCGTCGTCAGCGCCGAACGTCACGTCGCCCCTATTGCTCCGCCATGGATTTGGACGCTGCTCGCCGCCGCACTGCTCGGCGCGCATTGGTTCGTACGTCGCCGCGCCGGTTTAGCGTGATCCGTCGGAGCTAGATCGCGCGGGACAGCGAGCGCGAATCAGGCTATTTTTACAGCGAATGCGACGTCTCGCGCAGGTGCTCGGAATTTTGCTGCTCGCGTCGCCGGCGCACGCGCTCGTTTGGCCCGACGTTCCCGAACAAGTGGAGCATGGGCTCGCCGCGCAGGATCCGGCAGCACGAAGGATCGCCGCTCAACAAATTCGTTCACTCGGCATCTCGCGTGGCGCGCCTCTCGCGTTGAAAGCGATGTCCGATCCCGACGTCGAGGTTCGCCTTGCCGCCGCGCAATCGGCGATCGATTTGCACGTCACGGCAGCAACCGAAGAAGTGCTCGGCTGGCTCGGCGATCGCGAGGTGCGGCTGCGAATTGCAGCGTGCGCGGTTGCGCGGGCAATGCCTTCCGAGAAGGCGGTTTCGCCACTCGCGCGCGCGCTCGGTGATGGCGACGCAGCGGTGCGCGGTGCAGCAGCCAACGCGCTCGGCGCACTCAGCTCGCTCGACTCGAAAACAAGCGTCGACGCAGTCGCCCCCCTGCTCGGGCGCTTGGACGATCCGACGCCCGCGGTGCGCATTCAAGTCGCGCGTTCGCTCGCGCGTCTCGGCGACACACGCGCGGTCGTTCCGCTCGTCGGAAAAGTTGAAGACTCCGTGCCCGACGTACGCGAGGCCGTCGCACAAGCGCTCGGCGAGCTCGGTGATCGCCGCGCGTCGCAAGCCCTCGTGCTCCAACTTCGTGATGCGGTCGTCGACGTGAAAATCGGCGCGCTCGAAGCGCTCGGTCGCCTTCGCACGCCAGACGCCGTCGACGCGATTGCCGCATTTCTAACGGATCGAAACCCATCACTTCGTCAATCCGCGCTCGTCGCGCTCGGCCGCATCGCTTCGCCCGACGCGGTCCGCGCGCTGGTCGGCAATCTCGGTTTCGCTGACGACGCGAACGGCGGCGTCGAACGAACAGCGGTTCGTGATGCCTTGGTTTCTTCGGGTCCAAATGCAGTCGCCGCGCTCGCACAATTGCTCGACGGCAATCCGCCCCCGCAAGCTGCATCGAGCGCCGCGTGGGTGCTCGGTGAAATGGGCGCGCGCGCCCAAGCCCCGCGAATCATCGCAGCGATGCGCCGCGGCGTTCTTCCGCCAGCTGCCGCGCTTCACGCGCTCGCGGGTGCGGCGGTCGCTGATTCGGTGCCGGTCGTTCTCGAATTCGTCGACGACCCGAGCCCGATCGTTCGCGCCGAGGCCGCGCGCGCCGCGGAGATTCTGCTGGATCCGTCACGTCCTGACGGCCGCGCGGTCGAGCCGCTTGCAGCAGCGTTGCGCGATCCGGCCTTGCAACCGAGTGAACGTGCTGCGCTCACGCGGCTCCTCGGTCGTACGGGTGCACCGCGTGCTGGGCCGATTTTGCTCTCGCTCCTTTCCGCGAAAGACACGGCGCTGAAAATTGCAGCCATCGACGGCCTGGCCACGCTCGGTCCGGCCGGCGCCGACGACGCGCTCATAAAACAGCTCACCGACACCGATCCCGCGGTGCGGCTCCACGCAGCGATGGCGCTAGCGGACGCTGGCAGCGCAAAAGCACGCGACGTGCTGCTCGCAAAAATGGACACGAGCGACGAGATCGATCGCGGCGCAGTCTTGGTTGCGCTCCGGGGAATTCTCGCGCGCGCGCCGTCCGACGCCGCGGTTGCAAAGCTCTCCGCTGCGCTCAGTCTTTCGGTCGGTCCCGAACGCGACGCGATTCTCACCACGCTCGGTCGCGCCAATTCGGCGAGCTCGTTCGCGCTCCTTCAAAGTATCGCGCGGTCACCCGACACCGACGATCGTCGCGCGGCAGCATCCGCGCTTTCCGGTTTCGCGAACGCAGCGCCAACGCTCCTCGGCCTCCTCGCGGACCGCGAGCCATCGGTCCGTGCGCAAGCCGCATGGTCATGTGGCTTCGCTTGCGACAAAAGTGCAATCGCCCGTCTTTTACCGCTCGCTTCGGATCGCGACAGCGACGTGGCAGCAAACGCAACTGCCGCCATCGGCAAAATTCTCACGCGCACGAAGTCGCCCGCTGACGCCGCGTCGTCACTCTGCCCACGCCTCACCGACGCGCGTGCGCTCGTCCGTGCGAACGCCTTGACGGGTCTCGCCGCAAATGGCGCGAGTTGCAACGGTGCCGAACGCAAAATTCTCGCCACCGACGACAATGACGTCGTGCGACTTGCGGCAGCCAACGCGGTCGCGCTCCAAACCTCCAAAGAAGATCTCGCCGCCCTCGATCGCTGCGCGCGCTCGGATCGATCCGGACCGGTCGCCAATCGCTGTCTCGCCGCATTGCGCGGCGATCATCCGGCGGTGCTGAGCGCTCACCCGGTCGAGGTCTACGTCGTGCCGAGCGCCGAGCATGCACCTGCAGCACGCACCAACTACGCGCTTTCGTTCGGCGACGGATTCACGCGTTGCGGAACCGCTGATCGTCGCGGCGCCGTCTACGAAGCCCAAGCACCATCCGGAACGATCGAGCTCCTGTACGTGCCGTAGCCCAAGCTGCCTACGCGAGGCGGCTCGGCTTCTAGACGCCTGCGCGTAGCTCGGCTCTTGGACGCCTGCGCGTAGGTCGGCTCTTGGACGCCTGCGCGTAGCTCGGCTTCGTATTCCTACGGTATATAAAAC
>JBDTFL010000297.1:0-11582 GCA_039937955.1 Polyangiaceae bacterium
CGAGATTCGGTTTGGCGGTCGCGAGGCCCGACCAATTGCTCGTCACACCGCTCGTCGTCGTCGTGCGGCCGAATGCGTCGGCGGAGCCTGCTTCGAGATGCGGACCGTTATCGGCGGGAAATGAATCGGATGCGAATGCATTGCCGAGCTGACTCACGTCGATCGGCTCGGCCATTTGAATCGTGATCGGATCCCACGGCAAAAGAGCGGTAATCGGGCCTGACTGCGAAACGATGATCGCGCGCGCTTCGGGCGCGGTCGCATCTTTGGAGATGCTGCCATTCGTCGAAAGGACATACGTGAAGCCTTCGTCACCATCGTAAATATTCTCATTGCCGCTCGCGGAAAATGTTCCGACGAATCCGCCGCTCGACGCACGCGGAAAGGAGAGCGTGGTCCATTCGTCGTCGATGCCGCCACCGGAGCTCAATGCTTGGAAGGTCGCCGGTGCGCCAGTGAGCGTGACCGCTGCCGCAGAAACGTCGGCGGCGAATTTTTGCGTCTGACCCCAACGTGGCGTCACGAGCACTGCGTAACTGCCATCCGAATTTTTCTTCACGTCGACGCGCGCGTTGCCATCGTTCGAAGGCGGCGTCGTTGTGCCAGGCGACGACTGGCCGGCAAACGACGAGACAGCCGTTACGGATCCGAACGACAGATCGAACGAGCCTTCGATCGATGACGGATCCAGATGACTGTTCGGATTCGTGGTTGTCGTTGCCGTACCCGAAGAAACGTGATCGCCACAAGCCGCAGTCATCGCGAGCAAAGTCCATCCAAGTCGTGAACGCATGATCGCGCTGTGTGCACTTGGAGTACCAGCGCGGAATTCGGCTGAAAACAAGCCTATTTCAAATCAGCCGAATGGCGCATGCTGAGCCACGCACGACATTTTTTCCGCGCGCGCTCGCGAGTCGACGTTGGGTCGCCTCGAAAACGAAAGCTACGCAACCCAGCGCGCCAGCACGACGGTGATGTTGTCCGGCCCGCCGTTTTGATTCGCGCGTTCGATAAGTCGTGCGCCTGCAGTTTTGATGTCCGGCGCAGCAAGTGTGATCTCGAGAATCTCTTCGTCGCTGACCGGTCCCGACAAACCGTCGGTGCACAGGAGATACGTGTCGCCTTCGCGCGGCGTTTCGAAGCGCGTGTCGACCTTCACGGTGTCTTTCATTCCGAGCGCGCGAACGATGACGTTCTTGTGCGGGAAGTTCGCGATCTCTTCCGGCGTGAGGCGCTTCATCTTGATGTAGTCGTTCAAGAGCGAGTGATCGTCGGTGAGCATCTCGAGCTTCTTGTCGCGAACGCGGTAGGTGCGTGAGTCGCCGACGTGCGCGACGTAAACGCCGTCTTCCACCGCAAAAAGCGAGACGAGCGTCGTGCCCATGCCTCGCTGTTTAGCGTCGCGTTGCGCGCTTTCGTAGATGCGCAAGTTCGCGAGCTTGATGCCGGTGATGAGCCGATTTTCTTCGTAGCCCTTCGAGCGATCCATTTTGTACGGCCACGTCCGCTCGGGATCTTGCTCGGTGGCGGCGAAAAATTCCTTGAGCGCGTCGACCGCCATTTGGCTCGCGACCTCGCCGGAAGCGTGGCCACCCATGCCATCTGCCACGATGTAGAGGCCGTTCTCCTCGAGAATGGAGAAGTTGTCCTCATTGTGGCTTCGTTTCATACCGACGTTCGTTTCGCCGGCTACTTCAATACGGAGCGGTCCGCCCACTAGGTCACCATCCTCGGCGATCGTTGCAAGCAGAGGGGCGGGGTGTCAACGATTTTGGCGAATTAGCGACGCGGCGCGGTCTCTGGACGCCCGCCCGTAGCTCGGCTTCGTAGGCGCATGCGGTGGTTATGGAGCTGCTTTGAGCGCAACCTCGACGTCGTGGAGCTTGCCGGCTTCCAGGACGAGCAGCTTCACCTTGTCGCCTACCGCGTGCTTGCCGATCGCGTCGGCGAGCTTGTCAGGCGAATCCACCGGCTTGCCGTCGACTGCAACGATCAAATGCGCCTGCGCTTTGTCCGGATTGGCCTTCAAACCGCCTTTTTCTGCGGGGCTTCCGGGTGCGATGGCCATCACGCGAACACCTTTGGTTCCATTTTCTTCGTCGGCCTGACCGACCATTCCGAGCCACGGCGCCGGCGTCACCGCGTTCGAAGGCGTGCGCATCAAGAAGCTGCGTAGAGCCGAAACGGGCGCGCCATAAAACATGATGTTGCATGGCGCATCAGGTGTTGCCGCGGCGTCCGGTGGCGGAGCCGAAAGTGGCTGCGGAGCCCCCGGTTTGCACAAATGCACATAAACCCCGACGACGCTGCCGGTGCTGTCGATGATCGGCGCGCCGCTCGTGGGTGGTGCCTTCAGATCGAGCTCGAGCGCGTTCGGAAGCTGCGTGCCGTCTTTGGCGTGAGCGACCACGCGTGCGCGCAAATGCGCCGGTGTCGAGGCGGTTTTTCCCGCCCCCATGCCACCGAAAACCTTCAAATCCGAGCTGCCCGGATCGCCTTCACTCGCGGAAAGCCCGTCGATCCATTTTCCGGAAAGCGGCACGACGAGCGCCAAATCCCAGTCTTTATCGCGGTGCGCGACCTTCGCGTGCACGACGTGATTATCGGAGTAGTGAATGTCGATTTTGTCGCTCGGGCCCAACGCCGAGAGCGCAGTGACGATGCGGCCGTCTCCCTGGAGCACGGTTCCGATGGCGACCAAGCGATTGTCGCGCTCGAGAGCCACGATTCCTCGGCGAATATCGCCCGGCGGCGGCGGCGTGGGCTGCGCCGACACGGTGGTCACGGGTGCCGCAACGGCCGGCGAGGGTGACGAATAGGTCACGCCCGGAAGCGCGGGGAGCGGTTGCTGCTGCGCAAATGCGGGGGCGTCGAAAAACGCGCCTGCGAACGCGGCCGTAACGGCAATCAGGGGAAGGTGACGACGGTGCATGAGTGGATGAAGCTAACCTTTGCACAACGCACGCCGCTTGACACGCTCGCCCGCGTCGGAGAGAACCGGCAGCGATGACGGACCACGCGCAACTGCCGGAACCCAAGACCCCGATGTGGCTGCCCGCGCTCGGGCTTGCGCTGTTTTTGTTGGTGGGTGTTTTTTGGGCGACCCGCCCGGCGCCCTATGTTCCGCCGCCTCCCGCGCCCGTTGCGAGCGCAGCTGCGACCGGTTCAGCGGCTCCCGCAGCCCCTGCTCCGCCTACGCGGCACTGAGTTTTCGTCGGCAGGGCGATCGCGTTTCGCCCGCAAAATAAGCCTCGGCGCGAAGATCGTTAGCATGCTCACGATTTCGCGCCGAAGACGCTGCCTATGAATTTTGGATGACAGGTCGCGTGTGAATTTCTACACGACCCGTGCACGGCTCAGGAGCTGGATCAGTAACCCGGTGGGCCGCCGCCACCGCCGTAACCGCCCCCGCCACCCGGAGGTGCACCACCGCCGCCGCCCGGAGGTCCATAACCGGGAGGTCCGCCATATCCACCGCCGCCACCTGGCGCGCCACCGCCCGGCGGCATTCCGCCACCACCTTGCGGAGGTCCGCCATATCCGCCACCGCCGCCACCTTGCGGAGGTCCGCCGTATCCACCACCGCCGCCACCACCCGGAGGTCCGTATCCGCCGCCACCTTGCGGCGGTCCGCCGTAACCGCCGCCTTGCGGAGGTCCGCCATATCCGCCACCTGCCGGAGGTCCGCCATAGCCGCCGCCCATTCCTGGGCCACCTTGAGGAGCGAATCCGCCGCCGCCCGCGTTCGGATCAAAGCCGCCCGACGTCGTTCCGCGTCCGCTGATGCGCACGTAGATCATCGCTTGCGCGAGGGCGAGGAGCGCCGCGGCGGGAAGAACGCCGATGCAGCAGGCGATGATGCCGCCGATCATGATGAAAATCGCGACGAAGCCGAAGAGGAACAGCTTTCCTTTCGATCCGTTGGTCGCGGCCCAGCTCGCTTTCATGGCGTCGATCGGGCCGAGGTTGGCGTCTGCGACGAAGTAGTTCGAGTACGCGAGCCCGAGCGCGAGAATGATTCCGGGGACGATCAGAAGAATGAACCCGAGCAGGATCGCGAGGCCCATCAAAATTTGGGTCGCGAGAATGTGGAACATTTTCCCGCCGCCGCTGAAGAGGTCGCCGATGTTGGGCTGACCGCCGCGCGCCGCCGTGACGAAGACGCGAATCAAACCGGTCTGGAAAAAGGCGCCGATGATGAGGCCGATCAGCTGCACGATGCCGTTCGCGATTTGCGCGGAGTCTTGATCGATGACGCCCGCGCCTTGAAGCCCGCCCAAGATGAGGCCGGGGATCATCGCGATGACGGCGTAGATGACGATGGTGCCGATGAGCACCCCCCACGTGCGCTTGAATCCGTCGAATGCGCTCGAGAGAATTTCGCCGACGTCCCACGGTTGGGCGCCTCCTTGCGGCGGACCTCCGGGCGGCGCGCCCATCATCGGCGGGGGACCAGCTTGCGGTGCTGCGTACGGATTGTAGTTCACGTAAAGAATCCTCCCTTGATTGTCCAAGTCAGCAGCGCGAGCTTCCCGAGCTCTGCCGCCGCTAGCCTACCGATTTAACGAAGCCTGTCGTCACAAGAAGTCGCGTTCATGAATTCGAAAAAAATCGTCACTCGATTTGCGCCTTCGCCCACCGGAGATTTGCATCTAGGTGGCGCCATCGTCGCGCTCGCATCGTGGTGGATGGCAAGACAGAGCGGCGGCAGGTTCGTCGTACGCATGGAGGACATCGACACTCCCCGCATCGTGCAAGGTGCCGCCGAAAATATTTTGGACGATCTTGCATGGCTCGGGCTCGCTTGGGATGGCGACGTCACGTTTCAATCGGCGCGCACGAAAAAATATCTCGACGCGTTGGAAACACTCACCGCGCGCGGGCTCGTCTACATGTGCGATTGCTCGCGGGCCGAGCTCGCGAAAATTGCCAGCGCACCGCATGAAGGCGAAGAGGTCGTCTATCCCGGATTGTGTGCGTCGCTTTCTCCCACGCGCGAGATGAAACGGCAGCCCGCGCTTCGTGTTCGCGTGCCTTACGGAACCCTCGGCAACATTTCGTTCGTCGACGAAATACATGGATCATACACGCAAAATTTGTCGCAAAACGTAGGGGATTTCGTGATCCGCCGAAGCGACGACGTCTTCTCGTATCAGCTCGTGGTGACCGTCGACGATCTCGATCAGGAGGTAACGCACGTGATTCGCGGCGCGGATCTTTTGTCGTCAACGCCACGCCAAATTTATCTGGCGCGGGAGCTCGGTCATGAGCCGCCTACCTACGCGCACGTGCCACTCGTTCTCGACGCGAGCGGTGAGCGAATCGCGAAGCGATCCGGATTCGCGCATATTCGCGCGCTGCGCGAAAAGGGAATTTCACGCGACGAAATTTTGGGGGCGCTCACGCACGCGCTCGGTCTCGCGCCAACGGATGCGCCGCTGACACCCGCTGCGCTCGCCTCGATCAGCCCGAGCGTCCAGGAAGGCGGTTGGCGGAAAACGTCATGGACGCCGCCCGCGCATTGGCAGTTATAGTGGTCGGCTCATGAGCTCACGCGGTTCCAACCGCACCGTGCCGCCGCCGAAGATTCGGATCGCACCGACCGCCGGAACACCGACGTCGCCTCGCCTCACGCACACCGTGCCGGCGCCGCGCCTCGAGCTCACCGTTCTCGACGAAGGCGGAGCACCGACGAGCCCGCATCGCACCGTCGTGATCGACGGTGATTTGGTGCGAATCGGCGCCCTCGAAGGAAACGATCTCGTCCTCGACGATCGCTCAGTGTCTCGCTTTCACTGCCGCATCACGCGCGACAACACCGCGTGGCGCATCACCGACACCGACTCGCTGAACGGAACGCGCATCGGCGGTATCACCATCCGCGACGCCGATTTGCCGTTGCCCGAATGCATTCTTGAGATCGGCGAATCACGCGTGCGCGTGCGCGAGCAAGCGTCGGCCACGCGCGTCGCGCTTCATGGTCGTCCGAGCTTCGGCGATTTGTGGGGAACGACATTGCCGATGCAACGCCTCTTCGCGGTGCTCGACAAAGTCGCGAAGACCGATGCCAACGTGCTGATCGAAGGCGAGAGCGGCACCGGAAAGGAATTGGTCGCGACCGAAATCGTGCGACGCGGAAATCGCGCCGACAAACCCTTCATCATCGTCGACTGTGGATCCATCTCTCCGAATTTGATCGAGAGCGAGCTCTTCGGCCATTTGCGCGGAAGCTTCACCGGCGCCGAGCGTGATCGCATCGGCGCATTCGAGTCCGCGCATGGCGGCACGTTATTTTTGGACGAAATTGGCGAGATGCCGCTCGAGATGCAACCGAAGCTTTTGCGCGCCCTCGAAGCTCGCGAGGTGCGGCGCGTCGGCGAATCGAAGACCCGCAAAGTCGACGTACGCGTGGTCGCAGCAACGAATCGCCGACTCGAGCGCGAAGTGAACAACGGCCGTTTTCGCGAGGATTTGTTCTTTCGTTTGTCGGTCGTGACGATTCGCGTTCCGCCGCTTCGTGAGCGCCTCGAGGACGTGGAGCTCTTGGTGCGCGCATTTTTGGATCGCCTGCACGCGACCGAATCGCAGGCGCTGTTCACGCCCGAGGTGATCGCCGACATGTCGCGCAGCCAATGGCCCGGCAACGTTCGCGAGCTCCGTAATTTCGTCGAGCGCACCGTCGTGTTCCAAAGCGCGTCGAAGAACGATCACACCGATCAAGGCGATCGCAAATCGCTCCGCGCACCAGCAACGACGGGCTCGGAATCTTCAGGCAACGCCATCGATCTCGACGAGTCGTTTCACAACGCAAAAGAGCGCGTCGTTTCGGAGTTCGAGGCGCGCTACCTCACGGCGCTCGTCGAATTCGCCGAAGGCAACGTGAGCAAGGCCGCTCGCAAAGCGGGACTCGACCGAATGCATTTGCATCGGCTGATTCAGCGCTACGGGCTACGCGGCAAACGCACGCTCAAGGACTAGCCGGACGCCTCACCAGCTGAGCGAAAAGCTCAGACCGCGCGTCGCCATGCGAACGCCGTTCGGAATGGTGAGATCGCCAGTGCGATAACGATCTGCGGCGGACACGGCGCCGGTCGGCAATGTGAACAAATTGAATTCGCTGACCGCCTCGCCGCCGACGCCATTCAAGATTGCCGAGCCCCATTCGCCGGTGCCGATCACGATGACCGCGGACGACGCAACGTTCGCGAGCACGCCCAAAAGATGGGAAAAAACGCCGGTTTTCTTCTTTTCGTCGGCCGCGTCCTCACTCAACATTTTTTCCGCACGCGCCAAATTTTCGCAGAGCTTCGTCTCGAGCGGATCGTCCTTCACGAGATTCTCGAGCTCGTCGGCGTCCGCCATCACCTTGATCGGATCGATCAAAATCAATCCGGGAAATCCGAGCGCCGGCAAACCATTCGCGAGCCAGATGATTCTCTTTTTCGGGTCGTTTTCAGCCGCTGCGAGCGCAGTCGTTTCACCCGCGACCGCGACTCCGAAAAACGACCACGCGCTGCTCCAGGTGAATGCGCGTCTCGCTTGATCGCCAAGGGTCGATCGAATGAAACGAAGGCGCGCACCGGCCTCGTGTGTGGCTAGCGATGACGACGCGCCGTTTGGAATCGGGCACCGTATTTCGGGTGCGTCGGCGGCGTCTGCGGTCGGCGCTACCAAAAAAAACGCGCCTGCCACGAAGACCGATGCGATCGTTTTCTGTAGGCAAAACAAGCTCATCGGCCGCTGTGGTGACTAACTGTGAAGCGACAGATAGACGCCGACGGCGATTCCGATCGCCGCCGCGAGAACCCAAACGACGGCGCTGCGACGACGCGTGCGTTGTGAAAATACCTCGTCGGAAGGTGGCGCCGCGATCGCGGGGCGCACTGACGCCGTAACCTTCACCGACTTCGGAGGCACGCTGGTCGGGTTGGGTGCCGGCATCGTGAGCGCGTGACCGTCGGCCGATTCACCCTCGAGTGAGATCACCGCTTGCGGCTCGACGCTCGCCGGATCGTCCGGGGTGATGCGTGCGTGGGCGATCGCCGTCATGAGCGCGTTCGCTGTTGCATAACGGTCGGCCGGGCTCTTCGCGATCGCGTGCAAAACGACGGCTTCGAGCGCTGCGCTGATGTTGCGATCCGGAACGCGTTTGCGCGGCGCAGTCGGTGTGCTGGTAAGATGCGCCGTCAAAACTCCGAGTGGAGTGGGCGCGCGAAACGGCACGGCGCCCGTGAGCATTTCATAGAGCATGACGCCGACCGCGTAGACGTCGCATCGTGCGTCGAGCTCGTCGCCACGCGCTTGCTCGGGCGCCATGTACTCGGGCGTGCCGAAGATCATGTTGTGTTGCGTGAGCGCGGTCGTGCCTGTCCCACCAACCCCAGTGACGATCTTCGCCATGCCGAAATCGACGACCGTGACTTGGCAGTCTGCGCGACCTTCGGGAGCGCGTGTCTCGTGATTCACGAGACGGCCGCGAAGGATGACGTTGGCAGGCTTTAAATCACGGTGGATCACGCCTTGTGCGTGCGCAGAGGCGAGCGCCGCGCAGATCTGCGAAACGATCTCGAGCGTGCGTTCGACGCTCGGTGTTCCATCCTCTGCGATGACGCGGTCGAGCGCTTTGCCTTCGATTTTCGGCAGCGCCATGTAGAGCAGGCTCGCCTCTTCTCTTTTCGGATCGGGAACCTCACCGCTGTCGATGATGGGACACAAATATTTTCCCTGTAACCGACGAAGGATGGCGACCTCGCGCAAAAAGCGTCCGCGAATTTGTGCGTCGCCGAGCAAGTGCGGGTGGATCACCTTGAGCGCGACGACGTCGCCCTCTTTCACGCGCTTGGCTTCGTAGACGATGCCGGTTCCGCCTTCACCGAGCACGCCGATGATTTCGTATTTTTCACCGAGGACCGCGCCGGCGGCGATCGGTGGCGCGGATCTGCGCATCGAGCCGGGAATGGAGTCGGAAGCCTCGGTCACGGCAGCGATCGTACTCCGATGATGTTCGCGATCGGGCTCATTTTTGCGGACACGCAGCGCGGACCTTCGGCGAAACATTCACGGGATCCAGCTTTTTTTCCGGCTCGAGCGCGCGCCACGACGCACACGCGCCGGCCGTTGCTGCAGGTGCGCCGAGCGCAACATAGGCATCGAGCAACGCCCGATAAATCACGACCAATTGTGACCTCGTGACCTCGCCGCTTCCGAGCACGCGATTTCCGCGCGCGACCGCCTCGACGTAACGACCTGCGGCAACATCCGCGAGCAGCGAGGGCAATTCTGATTCTGCGTGACGTTGCACGTCGAGCGTCGCGCCTGCGGATTCGTCGCGCGTGGAATCCGTTCCGAGGCGCGCTTCGTTTTTTCCGGCTTCGGTCAGCGTGAGATCGATCAGCGGAACGAGCACGACCTCACCGCGCACGAGCGGCCGCGCTTGTCCGTTCGTGCCGGGTTTTCGGCCGTTGTACGCATCGAGCTCCCAGGCGCGGTTGGGGTCGTTCAAGTAGCGGCGCGCGATCTGATCCATGCGATCGCCTTCTGCGGCAATCACCGTGAGCACGTACGGCACGATGACCTCGCGACCTTCTTCCGGAGCGATCCACGAGACGCCATGATTGGCGCGCGCGAGAACGTCGGCGCGTTTTGCGTCGCCCAAATAAATCACCGACAAGCCCGGCCACGTTTCACCTGCTGCGACGTGGTGGAATTTCGGTGCGGGAATTTCGAGACGCATACCTGCGACCGGAGCGCTGCCACCTTCGGAGTCGAGCGCGTTCGCTCCCGCGAGCACGACCTCCAACTTCGGATCGCCATAAACACGCACCGCAATTTGTGCGAGCGACTCGCCCGGCTTCACGATGTGCGGAAACGCATGCGCATTACACGGAATCAGCAACGAGCCGGCGACCGCTAAAAACAAGGTTATTTTCATGAATTCGTTGGCTTGCCAATCATTTTCAATGTTCGACGCGCGTCGCGGTGGCGCCCGCGTCGGTGTCAGAATCAGTGCCCGCATCGTCGCTGTCGACTGTGCCGGTGACGTTCATGGTGGCTTCGAGCAACACGGTTTCACCGGCTACGATTTTGACGCTGCGCTTTTCGGCCGGTGCATTGGGATGCAGCAACGTGACGTAGTGAACCGCAGGTGAGAGCGGGATCGAACGCGCGAACGGCGTGACGTCGATGCGCTGACCATCCACCCAAACCTCTGCCCAGGGAGTGACCACCACGCGCAAAAATCCGGAACGCTGCGGAATCAATTCGAGTGGCGCACCACCCGTTGCGACTTCTTTGTGCTCGCCGCCGCGCGTGAGCTGAATTGCGATGCCGCCGATCGCCACCAAGAGCGAAAGCACCGCAAAGCCTAGAATTACCGGGCGAAGGGGCGCGCGGCGTTCTTCGAGGACTGCGGCGATCGATTGATCGAACGTGTCTTCGATGAGCTGAGCTTTGACGAGCGCACGCGTGACGAGCGATTTGCGCGGACCACGAATGCGCGCACGCACGAAATCGTCGAGCGCGTCTGCCACCGCCGAAGCCGATGTAAAACGATCGCCGGGCAGCTTCGCGAGCGAACGCATCACGACGCGCTCGAGACTGCGTGGAACATCGGGCGCGCGCACCCGCAGCGGCGTCGGCGGATCGCGACGAATGCGTTGCGTGGCCTCTCCGGTTTTTTCGTCTTTTTCGAACGGGCGCGATCCACACAACAGCTCGTACAGAACGACGCCGAGCGAAAACACGTCACTGCGCGCGTCGACGAACTCACCCAAAATTTGCTCGGGCGACATGTACGCCGGCGTTCCGAAACCTTCGCTCGGCGTGGCGGTCGGCGTGAGCTTGCGCGCGTCGTTCAGGGGCTCGTCGGCTGTCGCCAATCGGTCGCGTTGCGCGATTCCGAAATCGACGAGCTTTACGTCACCTGTTTTCGAGAGAAGCACGTTCGCCGGTTTCACGTCGCGATGCACGATGCCGCGCTCATGCGCGTGAGCGAGCGCGCGCGCGATTTCAGCGCCGATATGCGCGACGGCTTCAGGCGCCAAAACCGCTTTTTTTCTCGATAAACCAGCAAGCACCGACGAGAGCGGAAAGCCGTCGACGTGCTCGAGCACCAAGTACATCTGAGTGTCGGTCTTCACGAAATCGTGAAGGAGCACGATGTTCGGATGCGACAGCTCACCGAGCAAACGCGCTTCGCGTTCGAGCTGCACGGCGAACGCCGACGTCGGCGCGATGGTCGATTTGAGAGCTTTGATCGCGACGATGCGACCGAGCCGCTCGTGCTCCGCGCGATACACCGTCGACACCGAGCCCGCGCCGAGCTCGAGCACCACGCGGTAGCTCCCGAAGGTCGTCGGCGTGGTCATCGAGTCGTCATTCGGAGAGCAGCGATTTGCCCGTCATCACCGCAGGCTGAGCGATATGGAGGAGCTCGAGCATCATCGGCGCGACATCGCAAATTCTTCCGCCGCCGCGCAGCTTCGCGTTTTGGTCTTTGTCGTTCGCGTACAAAAACGGAACCGGGTTTAGAGTGTGCGCGGTGTGCGGCATGCCGGTCGCGGGATCTTTCATGAGCTCGCAAT
>JBDTFL010000298.1:0-8932 GCA_039937955.1 Polyangiaceae bacterium
GGTTGCGGAAGTGGAAGCGGCAACAGCGGAACGTGCCCGCCCGGCGAGGTATGCACGCAGGCTTGTCCAGAAGGCGAAACATGCACGCCCAATGATGGCGGCGGCGGCACGACCGGCGACGGCAGCCCGACGACCAAGGGTGATTCTGGCGGCACGGTTCTCCCGCCCGGATGCACGGATGGCGGCCCCGCGAGCGACGATCCGGCGTGCAATGCATGCGCGTACGCGAACTGCTGCAAGCAGATCGACGATTGCGCAAACGATCCGAACTGCACGGCAATCACGAATTGCGAAGCAGCATGCGATCCGACGGACGAGCAATGTCTGCTCACGTGCCAGCTCACCGCGGACCCGACGACGCTTGAGGCCGTCGGAAACTGCGCGCAACAAAAGTGCGCGACCGAGTGCCAGCCGCCGGACTCTGGGCTCGACAGCGGCTTCTTCCCGTAGCCGCGTGTGCGGTTCGCTTGCGTGTTGCTTCGCGCGCGTGATATCTCGCACGACGTTGTCTTTCCGAGTTAGCTCAGTTGGTAGAGCAGGCGGCTGTTAACTGCCGGGTCGTAGGTTCGAGTCCTACACTCGGAGCAAGTTCGATTAGAGTTCGGCGCATGGAACCTTCGCGCTCCGACGCTCTCACCTTTTTCGGCGCCACCGGCGACCTGGCGTTCAAACAAATTTTTCCAGCGATGATGGCGCTCACGAAGCGCGGTCGGCTCGAGATGCCGATCGTCGCGATTGGGCGCAAAGAGATCGGCGTCGACGAGATTCGCAAACGCGCGCACGACAGCCTCGCGAAAGCCGGACCCGTCGACGAAGCTCTGTTCGACAAACTCGCAAAGCGTCTGAGCTACGTGGCGGTCGACTACGACAAGCCCGAGACCTTCAAGAAAATCCGCGACGCGATCCCGGACGCAAAGCATCCGCTTCATTACGTGGCGCTGCCGCCGGACGTTTTCGAGAAGGTCGCTGCGAATTTGGCGAGCGTAGGCCTCGCCAAGGATGCGCGGATCACCCTTGAAAAACCCTTCGGAAACGATCTCGCGTCGGCCAAAGCCTTGAGCGAGGCGATGACCAAATCATTTCCCGAGGAGGCGATTTTTCGGATTGATCATTTTCTAGGCAAAGAGCCGGTCGAGAACATCGTCTACTTTCGCGCGGCGAATCCCATCATCGAGTCGAGCCTGAGCTCCGACCACGTGGAGAGCGTCGAGATCACGATGGCCGAGACCTTCGGCGTGGAAGGCCGCGCGAAATTCTACGACGACGTCGGAGCCATTCGTGACGTCGTGCAAAATCATTTGCTGGAGCTGGTCGCCTGCATCGCGATGGATCTGCCCACCGAAAGAGGTCACTCCGCGTTGCGCGGCAAGCGCAGCGAGCTGCTTTCGCAAATCAAAGCGATCGCTCCAAGCGACCTCGTGCGGGGCCAAGTGCGTGGTTACAAAAACGAAGAGGGCGTGAGCAAAGATTCGAAGACTGAAACATTCGCTGTGCTCAAGGTGGAGATCGATACGCCGCGCTGGAAGGGCGTGCCGTTTTTCATTCGCACCGGAAAATCGCTGCCGGTTACGGTCACGGAAATGATCGTGCGGTTTCGCACGACAAAAGAAGCTGTTTTAGAGGACGCCACGGCTGCGGCCCCGAATCACTTGCGGCTGCGCGTCGGACCCACCGCAGTGATTGCGCTCGGCGCGAACGTGAAAAAAAATGGGCAGACGATGGCCGGTGAAAAAACCGAGCTCGTGCTCCAACGCTCGGGCGCCGACGAAATGAAAGCGTACGAGAGGCTCATCGGCGACGCGATCGACGGCTTCGCCACGCTGTTCGCACGAAGAGACGCGGTCGAAGAATCGTGGCGCGTGGTCGGAGAAATCATCGGCAACACCACACCCATTCATGAATACGACAAAGGCTCTTGGGGACCGGCGGAGGCCGCCAAGATCGCGCCGGCCGGCGGCTTCACCAATCCGGGATGAACGACCATGGCACGTGAGCGCAGCTACGAGATTCGCGTCGTCGGGGCACCGAAGAATCTTTTCGGCGACTGGTACCACGATCTTTTGCGAATGAAGTGGACGCACCTGCTCGGTGCGATCTTCCTCGTCGTCATGTTGATCAACGCGCTCTTCGCGTTCGGTTACGTCGCAGTCGGCGGCGTCACGAACATGAAACCGCACTCGTTCGAAGATGCCTTTTATTTCAGCGCAGAAACCATGGGCACCATCGGCTATGGCGCGATGTTCCCGGAATCGCGCGGCGCCAATCTCTTGATGGTGGCCGAGTCCTTCGTGAGCATGCTCGTCACCGCACTCTCCACCGGTCTCATCTTCACCAAGTTCGCGCGACCGCTCGGCCGCGTCGCATTTTCGAAGCAGGCGACGATAAGCCCGATGGAAGGTGTGCCGACCTTGATGTTCAGGCTCGGCAACGAACGACAGAACACGATCGTGGAAGGCACCGTCCACGTATCGTATTCACGAACCATCACCACCGCTGAGGGCATGAGGTTCTACAAAATGGTGGACCTCATCCTCGCGCGTGATCGCAGCCCGGCCATCGCAAAGTCGTGGACCATTCTTCATCACATCGACAAGACGAGCCCGCTCTTCGGTGCAACTCCGGAGTCGCTCGCCGCGGAAGATGCGGAGCTCCTCGTTTCACTCGCGTGAATGGACGACACGTCGTATCAGCCCGTCCACGCGCGACATATTTACGAAGCTCCAGAAATTTTGTGGGGCATGCGCCACGCGGACATCCTCTCCGAGCATGGCGACGACGTCTTGCTCGACCTCAGTCATTTTCACGAGGTCATTCCTACGAAGGCAACCGAGACATTTCCTTATCCGCCCGCAGCCGCTGTGTCCTGAGGGCGAGATTCCCTTCGGTCTAAATAAATTCACGAAATAGCTTATTTTTACGCGCGGCGTGGTGCCGTGGACTTTCGTGACGACTGCGACGGAAATGCGTGTGAATGGCGAAACGCGCCTGCGCTGGCTTTCGAATTCTTCCGAGCAGTTCGCTGATGAGCCGGGTTTGGACTCATCGTTGCAGTGTCGCAAGTCAATGAAACTTCGCGCGACGAAATTCACACTTCCTGGACGGCTTAGCGTTGCTCGCCTTGCGCCCGTGTCTTCGGCTTTCGCTCTGGCGCTCGGAACGATGGGCTGCACGGTGGAGACGCACCCGCAGCCGGTCGCTTACGCCGACGCAGACGACAACAGTATCGCGTAGCCCGCGCCTCTTAATCGTCGTCGCGGATACGTGCGTCAGGCGCCTCCTGCTCACGACCGTGATCACGACGTGCATCATGACGAGCACCACGACGACCACCACGACCATCGTTGAGGGCCGATTCCTTTTTCTGACGCCGAGACCTCAGTGCCGCCGCGCGAGCTGCGCGACGTTATGCGCGGCCGACGAAACATCGAGGCGCGCGCTGCTGATGGCATGGGACGAGTCGATCCGTAGCTCGTGCAACGAGATCATTCCGTGATGCGGCAGGGGTGCACGAATCGCGATGGTAGCGGCGAGCGCGATCACGCCGAGATCCGCGATCAAAAATGCGATGTGACGACCGAGGCTAGTGCGGCCCACTCGTGTGCGGCTCGTCGTCTCGACGGCGACGTTCTCAACGGGTGGTGGCGGCAGCGAGGCAATGCGCTCCGCCATGGGCTCGGTCATCGTCGCGAACGTAGGAGGCCACTGATTCACGATGGAGTCGGCTTGATCGGACGCGATATCGGATTCGAGATCGGCGTCGAGGTCGGAGTCGAACGTTCCGCGGAATTCTTCCGGGATCGCAGCTTCGGGAATTCGAAAATCTTTTTCGAAACGCGTCTTAACGTCTGCGTCGTCGTCCATCGCGGTGTCACGAATTGCCGCTTTTTTCCCCTCTGAAATCGTCTTTGCCTCGTCGGTGCGACGATCGCGAACGAGACGAATCGACGACGTGGTCGGAACAGGAATCGCCGCCATTGCCGCACTGACCTCGCTCGTACGAAGCGCACGCGGCACCGGACCCGACTCGTGCGCGCGCTCTCCACGACCGAGCGACGCCATCTTTTGCTGAATCGATTCTTTCTTCGCTGCGTGCTCCGGTCCGAAGAGAACGAACATGACCGCCGAGAGATCCTCAGACGATGCAATGCCGCGCTCGCCGAGCGCACCCTTTGCTCGAATCGCTTTGCGCATGGCATCGGCGCTGGCGAATCGTTCGTTAGGATCACGAGACAGCGCTTTGGAAATGATCGCGTCGAGCGCAGGAGGAAGATCGTGAACGAGCATCGAAGGCGCAGGTGACGGCGTGTTGAGAACGCGCATCATGATTTCGTAAGTGGACGTGCCATTCATCAAACGACGACCCGTCAGCAATTCCCAAAGCACGATGCCCAGCGAGAAAATGTCAGTGCGTGCGTCGAGCGGATCGCCGACGACTTGCTCCGGCGCAACATAGGCGCATTTGCCTTTGACGATGCCCGTGGCGGTTTTTTCGTTTTGCAGCGTCGTCTTCGAAATTCCGAAGTCGATCAGTTTTACCCAGCCTTCGTGCGTGACGAACACGTTGTGCGGGCTCAAGTCGCGATGCACGAACGACAGCGAGCTGCCGTCGTAATCGCGGAGCGTGTGCGCGTGATGCAAGCCTTTCAAAACCTCGCATGCGATGAACGCAACGAGATCGGGCGTGAGCCGAACGCCTTTTTTTCTGCACTGTTTCGCGATGTCTCGAAGCGAGCCGCCTTCGAGATATTCCATGGTCAAATACGGAACGGCTCGGTCCTCGCCGCAACCGAACGTCGTGACGATGTTCGGATGACGAAGCCGCACCGAGATGCGCGCCTCCTGCAAAAACGAATCGACGGCCGAGTCGTCACGCGCATGCGACTCCTGCATGCGCTTCAGAACCATCAGCGAATCGACACCGAGCGCACCGCGACGTGCCACCAAGTACAGGTCTGCGTTGCTCCCGCGCGCGATCGATTCGAGGATCTCGTAGCTCTCCGATTCACCCTCGATACGCTTGGCGTCGAAGAGAGACATGTCGAGGCTGCCGGAACCTGCAGAAGACGCGTGCGCTGGGAGGGCCATGTGTCTCCCCCATTGATTGCAGCTCGCGTACCAAGCGCACATTCGGCGCGCTGATCGCGAGGGAATGTAGAAACGCGTTTCCCGCGGTAATTTTGGGTGGATCGGCGCTCGTGGATCGAGTGTGGATCAGTCGCGCGATGGGTCGCGATGGACGAATCGCGATCCTCCCCCGGATCTTTTCTCGGCGAACGATCTAGCAGCCAGGCGCGCGCGAAATTCCCATCTTCATGCGCGCGAGCTCTTGAAGCTCGTCGGCAATCGCGAGCACCTTCGCGCTCGCCTCCCGGGCGGCGGTCTGCGCGACTTCGGTCGTCGCCAGCCTCAAGAGGAGCGTGCGCCCGAGCTCGTGATGATGCTTTTCGTCGGGCTCGATGATCTGCTCGTAAAGGAGCGCCGTGGCTTCATCGTCTTTCGTTCGGCAAAAACGCACGAATTCTGCGTTGCGAACCACGGCTAGCGCTTCGCGCGTGAATTGTCCGGCGGCTACGCGCGCCACGGTGCCCTTCAGCGACAGCAAAAATTCGCAGAGCTTGCTGCGACCTTGCGCGAGTGGATCGTGCGCCGAGGTGTCGGTGCCCATTTCTGCGAGACGCTTCTGGATCAAGCGATAGTGTTTCGCCTCGTCACCCGCCTGCCGAGCGAGCGCGAGCTTCACGTCGACCTCCGGCGTATCGCAAATCCAGGCCGCCGCGCATTCGGTCGCTTCCAGCTCGTTTTTCAGCGCGAGCATCAAGAGACGCGCAACGGTGAGCGACGCATCGGGCTCACCCGCCGACGACGCGGCGGCGATCTGATCGAGCGCAGCGCGATTGCGAGCATCCAGCTCGGCGACAAAAGCCTCGGCGGAAATCATGGCGACTCCGTAACTGGTTTTGGATCGCGCCACATCGGCCAAATCGTGACCTCTGCCGATTTGCCACGCGCTGGGATGACGAGCTCACCCGTAACCACGAACCCTAAGCGTTCATAAATCGGAATGTTGCTGCGCTTGCTGGACTCTAGATAACAAGCATCGCCTTGCGCGTCGGCCGCCGCGAGATGATGACGAATCACGCGACCGCCGAACCCTTTTCCTTGTCGTTCGGGATCGGTGCCGACCGCTTGCAGATACCAACTCGGCGGCTTCGGGTGTGCGCTCTCGATTTGATTCATCGCGAGCGCAACGTTCCACGCGTTCGTACCGAAGATGCCGAGGAGCTCCGGGCCATTGGTCAGATACTGCCAATACGGAATGCGAAATTGATTCGGCGGTCGCCACAAAATCGCCGCCTCGTAATTGGGCGTCACGTGACAAGCGCCGAACGGCTCGCCCATCTCGAAGATCAGCTTGAACATGCGACGCAGCCGAGGCTCGCGTGTCGCGGAATCAGGGAAAAAATAGGCGATTAACGGATCGTCCAAAAATGCGCGCGTGAGTGTTGCGCTCAGAGCGTCGCCATCGGCCGGTGTAGCGAGACGTGCGGCGAGACGTGCGCCCGCAGCGATGCTGGTGTCCGGCGAAATCACGGGCTAGTCTTACCTCATGCCGGCTCTCGTCCCGTGTCCTTCTTGTGCGCGTCACATTGCAACGAACGAATCGAGCTGTCCGTTTTGCGCGAGCGCGCTGCCAGACGATCTCTCCGCACGCGTGATTCCCTCCGCGCCGCGTCGTTTGAGTCGCGCGGCGATGTTCACGTTTGCAACGACGCTCACGGCGGTTGGTGCAGTCGCCGCGTGCAGCAGTAGCAGCAGCAGCGGGCCCACGACGAGCAATGACGGCAGCGTCAACGACGACGGCCAAGTCCAGGCCGCTTATGGTTGCCCCACTCCAGAATGCCAACCGGTCGATGCCGGTCCGCATGACGACGGCGGAGCACAGGCGCTTTACGGTTTGGCTGCCGACGAGTGATCCACACCTAGTGAGCCGAAGCTAAGGAATCTCCGCATGCCGGTTCTCGTTCCGTGTCCTTCGTGCGCGCGTCACGTTGCAGTCAGTGAATCGGCTTGTCCGTTTTGCGCGGGCGTGCTGCCGACTGATCTCGAATCGCGCGCAATTCCAGGCTCAAATCGTCGTTTGAGTCGCCTCGCGACCTTCACGTTCGCGACGACGCTCGTCGTAGGTGCCGCAGCGGCGTGCAGCAGCGGCAGCGACGAAACATGCTGCCCACCTTACGGCGCGCCCCCACCATTCGACGGCAGCGTGCAAGACGACGGCGGTATCAGCACGCACTACGGGTTGCCGGGAGACGCAGACATTTTCGAAGACGCGTCACCCGACGACGCAGCATCCGGCGACGCTGGTGAGGACGCCGACTAAACCGAATCTGGGGAAAGACATGCCGCTGCTCGTTCCTTGTCCTTCGTGTGCACGTCACATCGCGACGACTGAAACGCTGTGTCCATTCTGCGCGAGCGCAGCCCCAACGAATCTCGCCGATCGCGCAATACCCGCAAATACAAGGCGATTGAGTCGCTTCGCAATGTTTACGTTTGCGACGACCGCGACCGCTGTAGGAACACTCGGAGCGTCCATCAGTACGATGTCGTGCGCCGTCTACGGCGCTCCATGCACCGGCAACTGCCCCGTTTACGAGATCGATGGCGCGGTAGACGACGGCGTCTTCGACCTCGCCGATGTGAGCGTCGTCCAGGATTCGGGATCGCCCGACGCCGCTGATGCCGCCTTCATCGATGATGACAATGGTGAAGGCGGCGGCGACTCAGGCGACGGTGGAGATTAGGCCTTAGGCGGATCTTGCGTGAGCGTGCCGAGGTAATCACGCTTGCCGACGTTGACGCCGTTGTGACGCAACATCGCGTAGACGTGCGCCGCATGAAAGAAGAAGTTCGGCATGACGTGCTCGAGCATGTAGTTCGCGCCTGTCATCGTCTTGCCTTCCCAACGCGGCTGCGTGATGACGCGCTTCTCGGCGCCTTCGAAGTCTTTCGCGGTGAAAGAGTCGAGATACGCAATCGTCGAGTCGATGCGCGCGCGAAGGTCATCGACAGTCTTTTCGCTGTCGTCGTGTTTCGGAGCTTCTTTTCCGGTCAATCGCGAAGCGCCGAGCTTCGCAGTATCACATGCCGTTTGAAGCTGACGCGTGAGCGCGAACTGATCGGGCGCGAGCCGAAACGTTGTGACGAGGTTCGGATCGAACGATTTGCTCTTCGCGAGCTCGTCGGATTTGTCGAACCAGGTCTTCATTTGCGCGAGGGATTTTCGGAACTGCTTGAAGGTCTCGTAGTACATGCCGCGGAGCTTACGCCGATCGGATTGCTCGTCTAGAGACGCAAATCATTTCTAAGGATCTCGGACGCAGTCGTTCGTGACTGGAACCTCGGCACTGAGATCGACGACTTCGAAATCGTCGACCGTGACCTTCTCGAACGATTGCGCCGTGACGCCGACCGTTGCCCATTTTGCGGTAGTCGTCCGATCGTCGGCAAACGTGAGCGCGATGTTTCCGCCGTCCGAGAGGAGCATTCCGTAAGTCTTCATGGCCTGCAGAACGGTCTTCTCCCCGGCGTCGAACGCGCTCTCGTCGAAGGACGCCTTCAACCGCAAACGAATTCCGTAAGGAGGCGCGTCGGCGTTCGTGCTGCTTGGTCCGCCCGCGTGCGATGCGGGGTGAACGTAGACAGCTTTTTTCATGCGGGCGTTCGGCAAAATGAAGCGCATCGCGTGCTTGAGCGATCCGCTCGCCACCTCATCGGCAGTCGGCAAAAGCCCGGCGATCGGAAATCCTCCGGCGTCCGCGGACGTGCATTGATCGCCGCGCTCGTTGTCCGGATACGACTTCGTGAGATCCCAGACGAACGCGCCGAGCGCAGTGAAGTCGCTACCCGATTTGGTCGAGTTGTAGAGCTC
>JBDTFL010000299.1:0-6253 GCA_039937955.1 Polyangiaceae bacterium
CTCACTCATCCGCGTTGCGGTGTTCGGGCCCGGTGCTTCATGAGGATGTGCCGACGCGCCCATCGATGCGCTCGTGTCGATCACGATTGCGATGTGATCGCCGATGATGGTGCCGCCGCGGGCCGCAGGCCGCGAGAGCGCGAGAACCAAGAGCAGCAGCGCCAAAATCTGCAAAATCAGCGGAACTTGCGCCACCAATTTTTTGAAGGGATGCTTCGCGAGAAGATCTCGTTCGGCTGCGGCCCACAGCCACGTCGACGGAACGCGCAAACGCTCGCGCCGAATTTTGAGGATGTACATCACGACGAGCGGAATCAGCGCCGCGAGAAGCAGCAGACCGCGTGGGTTCAAGAGCTCGATGGCGTGCACGGCGTCTGGATTCCTAATCCACCGAGCGCGCTACGAATCGGCGCACGGCGTCGATGGTGGGCTCGTGATTGGTAGTGCGAACGTAAGGTGCACGCACCCGCTTGGCGATCGTGCGCAAGGCTGAAAACAAGCCATTTAAACGATTCGCGTACGCCTTTACCGCGGCGTCGTCGACCGTGACGTCGACCGTTTCACCTGTCTCGGCATCTTCGAGCGCGAAGTCGCCGTCGTAGCTCGGAGAGATTTCGTCGCTCGCCAAAACTTGAACGAGCCCGAGGTCATGCCCGGCGGATGCCGCGCGTGTGATGGCCGCGTCGAACGGACCCGAGTCCAAAAAATCGCTGATGATGACCAACATGCCCGGACGACGCGCGCGGAGCAGCACCGAGTCGATCGACTTCGAGAGGTCGGTGCCGCGTTCCGCTTTGATCGAATCGAGCTCGCGCAACACTTTGGTCAAAGCCGATCGACCACGCGTCGGCTCGGCCATTCGATCGACGTCCTCCCTCGTGGCGATGACCTGCGCACGCTCCGAGCTGGCCAGTGCCATGTAGGCGATCGCGGCGGCAATTTTTTTCCCGGTCTCGAGCTTCGTCGGATCTCCGTGAGCGAGCGACGCACTGGCATCAACCACGACGCGAACGACGACGTCTTCTTCCGTACGAAACAGCTTGAAAACAGGCTCTCCCGTGCGCGCGAAGGCCAGCCAGTCGATGCGACGCAAATCGTCTCCGGGCGCATACGGGCGATGCTCCATGAACTCCGCATGCCCGCCGCGTCGACGCGCGAGATGATCTCCGCCGCCACCTGAACGCGCACGTACGCTCAGCTTTCGCCTGAGCGCTTCGAGCTCGCGCGCGAACGATGGATCGAGCAGCATGTCAGGTGCTGCTTAATTCGGGTGCTGCGACGGGAAGGGGATCAGCAACTGGTGATGGTTGGGCAGCGGCGTTCTTCGCGCGCGCGATCTCTTGGTCCTCTGCGGCGAATGCGGCTTCGGCTTGAGCGAGTGATGCGTCGTAGCGTGCGATCGATTGCCCGCACCGACGTGCGGCGGCCGCGAGTAGGCCGAGCCCGATAAAACCCCAAGCCATCGCGCAGCCGAGTCCGATCGGGACCACGTTTCCGGGATCGATCTTGTCGAGCGCGCCGTACATCGCAAACGCGAAAAATGGGCTGGGCGCTGCAGCGACGAGCCAATCGTCGTCGGTGCTTCCGCTCGAGCGCGCGACGCTTCCGATCGCGACGATCACCCACGGCAACGCGGCGATCAAAAAGATGATGGCCGCGGCGATCATGCGCGAAACCCACGGTGTGTTTTCGCGCGCGCGCAGCCACGCCACGAGGCCGATCATGAAGACCGAGAAGAGCGCCGTGTAGGAGGCCCACAAGAAAATGCGTTCGATGTCGATGTCGCGTCCGGTGAGCGGCGGCCCATAAATGTCGAGCATCGCGGCGTCGAACATCGCGATGGCGGCGATTCCGAGAAGTCCCATGACCGTGACGAGCGTCATCGCTTTCATCAATCCGGGGCCGAAAAACCGGCGGATCGCGCCGGCACCTTCTTGTCGCCAATGGATGCGAACGCGACGCGAAGGGCCGTGTGGCTCGAACGCGAAGAGGAACGCGCAAAACGTGATGTGCATCGCGAACACCGAAACGCCGGTGGCCGCGAAGCCCGCGCGATCGCTGTTGCTCACTGCGAGAACGCTCGGAACCGCGCACGCGGCAGCGATGAAAGGAGTCGACACGGCGAACCATCGTTTGAGGCCGCGCGAACGATCGTCGGAGCCGCCGGTCAAATTCGAGATCGTCGTTTCGTACAGAAACCACGCGGGGACGATGATCATCAAAAGCGGCAATGCGATGAGCAATGTCACGTATTCGAGCCCGAACGTCGCGCGTTCGTACGCGAGCGGAAGCCAGATGGGCGAGACCTCCGGCATCTCGTTCCACACACCGTGGATAGCGAGCGACGCGGAGAAGCCGAACATTCCGTACAAAAATGGGCCAATGATGATCGCCAAGATCAACGTGAGGACGATCGCGCCGCGCAAGCTGGCCATGAGCGAGCTGACCGCGAGCCCGAACGCGACCGTGAGCGCGGCGAGCAAGAATAAAAATGCGAATGCGCTGACGACCTCGCCGGCTGTCACGCCGCCGAACAAAAAGGACAGCGCGCCGACCGGTGCGAGCACGACGATGTACAAACCGATCGACGTGTACGCAGCCATGAATTTGCCGCGCGCGATTTCTTTGGGCGTGAGGCCGGTGAGGAGCACCGCTTCCCACGTGCGACCTTCGCGTTCGGACGCGATGCTGTTGGCGGCGATGGCCGGCCCGACGATGGTGACGACGAAATACGCGATCGAGAAAAAAGTTTGAAAGAGATACTGGCCGATGGTCGCAGGTGACGTGTCACCGGAAGCGAAGAGCCCGCCGACCGCGCACATGATGAGCGAGATGGAGAGCGTGATTGAAAATAGGATCCACGGCGTGCGGCCGAGACGCGCGGATTGCCGCATTTCCCGCATCCAAATCGCGTTCGGGTCGGCGGTCATGCGTTGCCACCAATTGCGCATTTTTATCGAGCGCGGGCCGTTCGAGCCAGGACCGGCGGAGCGCGGGGAGTCGGCGGTCATCGTCATTGCACTTCCCCTTTGGTGACCTCGAGAAAAATTCTCTCGAGCTCGTTGCGTTCGGGCTCCACGCCGACCAGCGGAATATTTTGCACGACGAGCTGACGCACGATGAGCGCGAGCGTTTGCTCCTCACCCGTGTAGCTGACGATCACGATGCCCGGTGAAGAGACGGTCACCGACTGCACGTTCGGCATTCCGGCAAGTGCGAGCGCCACCGAGTCGGCTGGCGCGAGCACGCGAAGCTTCGCGCGCTTCGTGATGACTTGTGGCTGCGGCGGTTGGGGAGGAGGCGCTATTTGCGGTGCGTTCGCATTCGGATACGCACCACCTTGATTGGCGGCAGGGGGTTGATGTTGGAGCGGCACCGTCATGAGTGGCGTGCCTTGGTGTTGTTGCGGCTGTTGCTGGATCGATTGCAGACGCCGACCAATCTCGCTGATCGGCCCCGCGACTATCAAACGACCGCGCTCCAAAATCGCGACCGACGTACAAACGTCGGCGAGCTCGGTGAGAATGTGACTCGAGAGAAAGATCGTTTTCCCCATGGATTTCAGCTCTAAAAGCAGATCGCGAATCTCGATACGCGCGCGCGGATCCAGATCGCTCGCGGGCTCGTCCAAGATCAAAACCTTCGGATCGTGGAGCAACGTACGCGCGAGCTGCAGGCGTTGCTTCATGCCCTTGCTCATCGTTGCGACGAGCTTGGTGTCGAGCTTCGTGAGGTCGGTGAGCTCCATCACGGCGTCGACGACGGCGTAGCTCGTTCCAGCAGTGGGTACGCGGTACGCATCTGCGAAAAATTCCAAATACTCACGCACCGTGACACGGTCGTAGACACCCGCGTGGTCGGGCATGTAGCCGATCATCTTCCGCACCGTCTCCGGATGCAGTGTGACGTCGAGGCCGTCGATCTCCACGCGGCCTGCGAGCGGCTCGAGCAACGTAGCCATCACGCGAATGGTCGTCGTCTTGCCCGCGCCGTTCGGTCCAATGAATCCGAAAATTTCTCCATGCCCGACCTCGAAGCTCACGTCGCGGAGCACCTCGAATCGACCGAAGCGATGCCACAAGTGACGAACACGGATCGCTGGCGGAGCTTCTATTTGCGGGGTTTTCCCGAGCGCAGGATCCCCTTCGGTCGCTCCGCTTCGGAACGACGGCGGCGGTTGCGATTGCAACGTCACGGTGCACCTCCGCGTCCGACGATGCGAAGCAGCAAACGATCGCTTTCGACATTGAGGCCCGAGTCGCGCTTCGCGCCTTCGCCGCCTTTTACCACGGCGAGCACGATGGGCACGTCGTCCGGAAACCAGTCGACGCTTTGGCCGAGCGCCGATCCGATCGGCGACCATGTCTCCTGTACGCGCGCTCGTGCTTTTGGGTCGAGTGAGGCTCCGAGAGTCGCCGTGTCCAGGGAGTGAACCACCATCGACGAGGTGCTCGAGACCGGACGCGACGGCGTCGTGACGAGCATCAACCCGGTCGTCGAATTCGTACGTGCACCGTCCTTGAGCGATGCGAAATAATGAACGCCGTCTTTCGGTGCATAGACCATGACGTCGTCGAGCTCGCGGCCGGTGTGATTGACGACGTCGATGCTGCCGTCGGGGTTGGTGAGAACCGAAACACCATTTTTGAGATCGGCGACGCTGTCCTCGCGCACGACGATCGTCTGCCAGGGCAGGGAGACGACGTTCTCGATCGTGATGCCGCCCCGGCCGACGACGAGCTCGCTTTTGTCGGTCGAGTCGCTCGATGAAATTTCCAGCACGCTCTCTGCGGCGGAGGCTTCGACCGACAGCTTGCGCGTATCACTCGTAAAAAAACCTCTGAAACGACGTACCGCGCCCCGCGAAACGCCAGCGCCGGCCTCGATGAACGTCATGTGACGCGCGCGTCCGCGCCATCCTTTGCCCGCGAGCCCCACAACGACGAGCGTCGCGAACATCACCGCGCTCGCGATGGGTGCCCACTTCAAAGGTGCGAGCGGCCGCGCGCGTTTGGTCGCTTGCATGAACACGATTGGGCCGCTGACGATCGAATAGAGGATGAGCAAGAGCGCAGCGATGGCGAGCGCCGGTCGGAAATTTTCGTTGGGGTCGAGCGCCTTTCGCATGGCCTCGAGGTCGCCCATGTTGCTCTGACCCGAACCGAGAACGATCGCGTTAACGGCGCGCCGGTCCCATGCATGCGAAACGAGATCGACGACGCGCGATTGAATCCAGGGATCGTCGACGAGCGGCGAGACCGTCGGATCGAACGGGAGCAGATGAACCTCGCCGGAACCGTACGCAGCGCTCGCGCCGAAGACGCTGGGCGTCAGATTTCCGCCCGAATAGCCGTTCAACGTAGCGCGAATCGCGGGCGTCGGCCCGTGTCCGGCAGCCACCGCGCGCACGGGAAAATAAGGTGATCCAGATGAATTGATTGATACATCAACGATCGGCAAGAAAGGGTTTTCGCTCTTGCCTGTGGGCGCTTCGAATCGGAGCGGTGAATCGTCGTCGAGGGTGGGCGTAGGAAATGTTCCAGACGACGGCGGCCGCGGAACGGTAGGCAACGACAGGAGCACGGGGGGCGGCGGCGTGGTGATGGCAGTGCCGCCGATGAATGCGCTTAATGCTCCGCCGCGAAGATCGTCGGCGCGAGCGGGTACGATGGCGATCGTGCCGCCGCTGATCACCCAGTCTGCAAGAGCTTGGAGCGCGACTGCATCCAAACGCGCGAGCGTGTCCGAATGAATGAGGACGACGGTCGCGGAAGAATAATCGGCGGGGTGGTCCGGCAAAATCGGATCGCCCGTCGCGCTGTCGTAGCGAGGCGAGCCAATCGCGAGCGTCGTCGTTCGTGCTGCACTGCCGTACGAAAATCCGGGAGCGCCGACCGGCACCCACGCGAGGGACAAAGGCCAATTGCGCATGGCAACGGCGAGTCGTGATGGCTCGTCGACGTCGACGAGCAGTGGAACCTCGAGTGGATTGCTCGGCAATGTGATCGACGCGAGGAGAACGCCAGAGTCGCTGACGACGTCGACCGTGTACGTCGGTGATTGGTAAGCGAGCCCGTGCGTCGGAAGCTTCACGATCGCCGTGCGACCCGGCGCAACGCTGAATGGCGCGTGGGTCGTGACCGACGGATTGCCGTTGCCCCACGGCATGGCGCCGCGCAACGTGATGGTTCCGCGTCTGACCGAGCCGCTCACATTTTCGAGGCTCGCGACGACCACGCCCCAGCCGCTTCCG
>JBDTFL010000300.1:0-3689 GCA_039937955.1 Polyangiaceae bacterium
CGTCGATGGCGTCGCCGTTCACTTTGAGCGCGCGCAGCTCTTCGATCTCGATTCGCAAATCTTTTGGCGTGATGGTGCGTGAGCTGAGCGCGTCGACCAAACGACGCATGCGCGCACGCGTTCGGTAGTCGGCGTCGCCGGCCAGCGAGGAGATCTTGGTGGTGTAATGACGCGTGATGAGACGACGTGCGCGATCGGCGGCCTCGCGCAACGTCTCGGCGGTGACGTAGGGATTTCCGTCGCCGTCTCCGCCAATCCACGAGCCGAACCTTACGAGCGTCGGAAGATCAGGTGCGGCGATTTTCGTTTCGTAGGCTTGCGACAGTCCTTCCGCGAGCTCGCGATACAAACGTGGAACGGCTTCGAATAAAGCCGATTCGTAGTAAGGAAGTGCGCGCGCGATCTCGTCGCTGACGCTCGGCTTGGCGAGGCGAACGGTGCTCGCGCGCCACAACGCGACGACGTCGTCGTGCAGAGCGGCGTCGATCTCGGTCGTGTCGATTTTGGTTTTGCTCTCGGCCGCGAGATCGAGCGCCGCCAAATGCTCGGTCAAACGCTGACGCGCGTGCAGAGAGGCCAGCGACGCAGCCTCGGTCGGATGCGCCGTGAACACCGGACGCAAATCGAGCGAGCGCAGGCGCGCGATGACATCCTCGAGCGAGAGACCACGCGCGCGCATCGAGACGAACGCGCCGTAAGGGCTTCCCGTTTTTTTGCGTCCCTCCTCGCGATCCGCCGAGAGTCGTCGCTGCCGCTGACGTGCTTCCGCCGCGTTCACGAGATCGAAGAGCACCGCGAAGGATTTCGTGATCGTCTCGAGCTCGGCGGTCGACGCTTTTTCCAAAAGCGCAAACGCCTCTTCGAGCGCGCGCTTCACGAGCTCGGGGTCCTTCTGTGAAGCGGTCAGTCCGCGCCGATAGGAAATCGCCAAACGCCGTAAATTCTCGACTCGAGCGAATGCGGCATCGCCCGCATCTCTTCGAATTTGCTCGCCGAGCAGATCGCCGAAACGGCGAACGTCGGCGCGCAGTGGAGCAAGCTTCTCAGCGATTAGAGTCACATCACTTTATACTCCGAGCCGATGCGTCTTCGGTCGCGCCATTTTTGGTCGCCTTTGGTCGTGGCTGCGCTGGGCAGTTGCGCGGGCAGGCCGCCGCCGCCGGAGACACGAGCGAGCGCACCGGCTCCAAGGACGATCCTGGATGCCGGAGCTCTGCCGACAGTTCAACTTTTGATCCCGAGGGAAGCAGGCGTCGATTCCGGAACCGATGTCGCGCTCCCGGCGAAGGTCACCGTTGATCCGTCGGAGTGGCTCACCGCGCGCGGGATTCCTGTAGGGCGGCAAGGTCTCCTCGATAATGCGTTCGATTGCGAAGAGCTGGTCGTCGGTACGTCTCGCGAGCCCGCGATCGTGTGCACCGTGATGGAAGGCGTAACGCGAACTGTCCGCAAAAATACGATGGATCGCATGGTCGAGCATCGGAACGTTTTTGTGGTCCGCGCCCCGATCATGGTGAAGGTGCTCGATGTAATCGTTTCGATCGAGGCGCTCGACAAAGCGAATCCGAGGGCGGAGAACATTCTCGATCTCGGATTGCACTTTGCGCGCGACGGACTGACCGCCACGCTCGACGAAACGACGGACCATCCGCACGTGCGCTGCGCGGAAGCGCGCGCGAGAATCCACGACGTCATGGTGAATCCCGATTCGCTTCCCTATCGCGACTGGCCACGGTTCGACCTGCAGTTGATCCAGCGCGCTTGCGGACAGCTCGGCGACCGGGCGTGGGTGAAAGATCAGTTCGTGCGCGCGCCCAAAAATTCGGGCACCAAATGATCGCGTCTCTCGAGACGCTGATCGCGAATCTCCGCGAATGGACTCCGCCGGAGCCGCTGGATGAAATGGCCCTCGCAGCGGTTGCCACGATCGTGCGTGCCGGGAAGGACTCACCCGAAATTCTTTTCATCGAGCGCGCGATGCGCGACGGCGATCCGTGGTCGGGCGACATCGCTTTTCCCGGCGGAAAACGCGACAATTTCGATGCCTCGCTGCTCGACACTGCGATCCGTGAAACGCGTGAAGAGATCGGTCTGAAGCTCGACCAGTCGTCGTTCGTGGTGCGACTCGAGGACGTCTTCGGTCGCATGAACCACTATCGCGTCGCGCAGCTCGTATTCGTCGTCACCGAGGTCGCGAGCTTCACCATCAACCCCGAGGTCGCCTCTTTTTTTTGGGTGCCGATGACGAGCCTCATCGATCCCGCCGTGGTCGAAACCGTCACGCTCGAACGCGGAGGCTATTCGTTCGACGTGCCGAGCATTCGTCTCGGCGACCACGTTCTGTGGGGAATGACATTTCGAATGACGGGTGCGCTTGCGTCTGCGATGGGTCTTTGATGCGTCGTCGCCTCGCCATCGCTTACGCGCTCGTCCTCGCTGCATGCGGAAGTCGCACCGCGCTGGTAGGTGATGAAGCCGCGGAAATTTCGGACGATGCGAGCGTTTCGCAAAGGGACGGCGGCGATGCCTCGCGAGACGCGGACGCACAGGTTCGTTTGGACGGATCGCCGGACGTGTTCGTCGACGACTGCCCCGACGCAAGCGTCACGTTCATCTATCTGATCTCCGAAGCGCGTGAGCTCTACAGCTACAACCCAGTCGATGGAATTTTTCGCGATATCGGCACGGTGAATTGTCCGACGACGTTCACTCAGGCATTTTCGATGGCGGTCGATCGTCAAGGCACCGCATACGTACTTTTTTACGGCCAACCGGACCCATCGCAACCGGCGCAAGGAGATCTTTTCCGGGTGAGCACCGCAAACGCGTCGTGCAAAGCGATCCCGGAATACGCGCCAAATCAGGCTGGATTCAACGTTTTCGGAACCGGGTTCGCGACGAATGGCGGTGGTCCGAGCGAGTCTCTCTACGTTCAAGGCGCCGGAGATTTTCAAAGCGCCACGGGTCTTGCGACCATCGACACGACCACGTTCAACGTCACGTTTCTCGGAAACAACAATCCCGCAATCCTGGGCGGCGAGCTTACCGGTACCGGCGACGGTCGACTCTTCGGATTTTTCGAGCTCGATCAATCCGGCACGTTCAATCTTGGCGAGCTCGACAAGACGAACGGGCAGTTGCTGTCACAGACTCCGGTTGGCGGCGGCATTGTCACAGGAACTGGATTTTCAGTCGCGTTCTGGGGTGGCGATTTCTTTTTCTTCACCGTGCCCGATGGCAACACGGTCGCCACGCGGTATCGGCCCTCCGATCAATCTTACGCGAACGTTGCATCGCTCGCCGGAGTCACCATTGTCGGCGCCGGCGTTTCTACGTGCGCTCCCCAATGATCGGGCATCGCGGTCTTAGCTAAGGCTTCAGAGACATCTGATATCGCTGAAAGCGTCGCGGGATGCGCTCATGAGTGGCTGGTAACACCGGCTAGTAACCATGCGGCCGTCGTGATTCACTCGCGTAATGCGACGCGCCGGTTTCTGTTTGGTCGCGTTCGCCGTCTCGCTCGGCTGCCTCGCCAGCTGCTCGCTCTTCGTCGACACGGACGGCTTGAGCGATGACGGTGGAACGAGCGACGGATCGGTCGACGCGACATCCGGCGCCGACACCAGCGTGCCTTCCGACGGCGCATTACCCGGGGATTCTGCGATCGACAGCCCATTTACCGGAGACGC
>JBDTFL010000301.1:0-7061 GCA_039937955.1 Polyangiaceae bacterium
CGCAGCCTCGTTGACGAGGTTTTCGAGATCGGCACCAGTAAAGCCTGGGGTGCCTCGAGCGATCGTCTGCATATCGACGTCCGGTGCGAGCGGCGTCTTCTTGGCGTGCACGCGAAGGATGGCTTCCCGACCACGAACGTCGGGGCGGTTGGTGGCGGCGATGATGATGACGCCTTCGTTCGATTCGAAGCCGTCCATCTCGACGAGCAATTGATTGAGCGTCTGCTCGCGCTCGTCGTGACCGCCGCCGAGGCCTGCGCCGCGGTGACGACCGACGGCATCGATCTCGTCGATGAAGATAATGCAGGGTGCATGCTTTTTCCCCTGCTCGAACAAATCACGAACGCGGCTTGCACCGACGCCGACGAACATCTCGACGAAGTCCGATCCGGAGATGCTGAAGAAAGGAACACCGGCTTCACCCGCGATGGCGCGTGCGAGCAACGTTTTTCCCGTGCCCGGCGGACCAATCATCAAAACGCCCTTCGGAATGCGGCCTCCGAGACGTTGGAATTTTTTCGGGTCTTTCAGGAAGGCGATGATCTCTTCGACCTCGTCCTTTGCCTCGTCGACGCCAGCGACATCCGCGAACGTCACTTTGTTCTGTGAGTCGCTCAGCATGCGCGCTTTCGCTTTGCCGAAGCTCATCGCCTTTCCACCGCCGGCCTGCAGCTGGCGCATGAAGAGGAAGAACATGACTCCGATGAACAGCATCGGCAAAAGGGTGATGATGGTCGACGACCAGAACGGCGACTGATCATCCTTCTCGAAGAAGACCTTCGGCGGTGCCGTGTCTTTGTTGTCCGGCTTGAGCGTGGCGATGAGATCTTCATCTGCCATCGGCCCGACCGACTCATGCTGCGTCACCGTCTTGTTGGTGTCGCTCGTGCGCGTACGGAACGAGTACTCGCGGTCTTTGATGTGGATCTCGTCCACCGCACCGGCGTGCACCTGCCCGATGAAATCGCTGAACGCGACGGGCGGTTTGCGATCTGTCGGACTGAGGAATTGCCAGATCACCAAAAACATCAGGATCAGCAGAACCCAAAGAAGAAGAGTCTTGTGCGATTGCTTCACGCGAACCTCGGAGCGAAGAAGGACATCTCTTTAACGAGTACCACCATACGTTTGGAGCTTCCAGGATCGAGAGGCGATCCGAGTAAGCACGCGCGACGGTAACTTCATGATGGATACGAACCGAGCAGGGGACAAGCTAGACGCGACCGAGCCTGGTCGCTATTTGCGTAGGCTTCACGTTTCTTCAGAGTCGTTGGTCGGAATTGCCTTGGATGACAGCTCCTCGGCGATGTTGCAGAGGTGGTCGACTACCCCCGGGTTCAGCTCAGAAAGCAGCGGGATGAGCTCACCGCGCACGCGAGCCCGCAAAAAACGCGGGTTTCCGTTGGATGGGTCCACCGAAAAGGGGACCGCATGGCGGGCGTTGTGCGCCTCGATGTCGGCCTTGCGGGCGAAAATGAAGGGCCGGACGAGTGGTGCCTTTTCGGCGCGCGACGGCAGCACCGCCAAGCCACGAACGCCGGTTCCCCGCAAAATACGCATCAACATCGTCTCTGCGCGATCGTCGGCATGATGCGCAGTGGCAATGACCCGGGCGTTCGTCTTCGCGCGCACCGCTTCGAGCGCCGCGTGACGAGCCGTGCGTGCCCGCGCTTGAAGGTTGCCCCCGGGCGCGACCTTTAGATTCGTGCGATCGAACGGAACCCCGACTTTTCGAGCGAATTTCTCGGCGAGGTCCAGCTCGAGGGTCGCCTGTTTGCGGAGGCCGTGATCGACGCCGTGACCGACCAGATCGAAGCCCATCTTTTTTTTCAAAATCGAGAGCGCGTGCAAGAGCGCCATCGAATCGGGGCCGCCACTCACCGCCGCAATCACCAAATCGCCTTTTCCGAACAGCGCGTGATCCTCGATTGCGCGGCGCGCGAGCGTCAGGAGCGTCGGCGGATGAGTGCGCGATTGCGTCACGCGTTTTCGAATTCCTTGCAGAATACAATCATTTGACTCTGCAAATCCTCGCGGCGCGGTGCAAGCGGGTACCCGTGTGCGCATCCGGATTTTTCGTCGAAGTGAATGCAGTCGTCGCAGGCAAATCGCAGGCCGAATTTTTCGGCTTCTTCCCTTAGCCGCAAATCGACGCGCGTTCGCATCGGCTATTTCGTGCGACGCGTGAGTGAGACGACGGTTTCGACGTGGCTGGTGTCGGGGAACATTTCAAAGGTCTCGATGCTCTCCAAAGCGTAGCTGCCGCGTTCCAAGATGGCGAGGTCGCGTCCGAGCGTTGCCGGATCGCACGACACGTAGACGACGTTGCGGGCACGCGCGGCGACGATTTTTTCGCAAGCCTCGCGCGCGCCGGTTCGTGGCGGGTCGAGCACGACGACCGCGGTTTTTCCGGGGATTGCGTAAGTAGCTGCATCGGCATTGACGACGCGTGCGGTCAGGTTTCGTGACCGAAGATTTTCTTGCGCAGATTCACAGGCTGCTGCGTTCGATTCGACTGCGATCACTTTTCCGAAACGCGCGAGCAGCACCGTGAAATTTCCGGCACCTGCGTAAAGCTCGACGACAGCAGCTTCGGTGGGGCGTTTCTCGATCGCTGCGCGCGCGAGCTCGGCGACGCGTTTCGACAGCGCGAGATTTCCTTCTTCAGATGCTTGCGCAAATCCGCCGGGAGCGAGGCGCAACGGCGCGTCGTCGCCTCCATGAATCCACGGCGTCGGGTCGCCGATGGTCATCGGTACTCGCGACCCTTCGGTCGAAATGCGCGCGCCTTGCCAGTCGCCATTTTTTACTCCGGCATCGAGACGCGAAAAAAATGCTGCGGGAAGCTCGCCCTTCCACGAAAGATCGAGCACCGGTTTACGCAATTCGTCTTTCGCCGCAACCTGGCCGAGCGCGATCTCCGCTTCGCCTTCGCCGCGCGCATTTTCGAAAAGCGCCGGCAGACTTGCGCGCGCGCGATCGAGCGCGGGATGCAGCGCGACGCACGTGTCGACCGAAACGAGCTCGTGCGATTTATTTTGATAGAAGCCGACTTTGGCGCCGCCTCGCGTGTGATGGCCGGTCCGCACGTGGAGACGCGCTCGCGTGCGACGACCTCCGGGTGACGGATGCGCGACGACATTCGCGTCGCGCCACATTTCTGGAAGTGCCGAACGCACGATGGAAACGTGGAAGTTCGGCTGTGAAATACGTGCAATATGCATCCAACCGCAACCGCCGCAGCGGTCTACGTACGCGCACGCGGGCTTCACGCGATCCGGGGACGACGACAAAAGCTCCGTGACCTGCGCGTGGGCCGGCCGACTTGCGAAGTCGACGCGCGCTCGCACGACGTCGCCGGGAACGCTGCCACGCACGAATACCGCGCGACGTTCACCGTTCGTTTCGACGATCGCTACGCCGTCGCCACCGCCCGCGATCTCTTTGATCGAGAGCTCGATCGCCGGACCACGCGGAGACGATCTTTTCTTCGGGTCAGCGACACGCGAAGATCGCATATCCACCTACCGCATCGTCGGGAGCAAGCTCGCGTCCGGTGACCCAAGCGACCGCAACGCGTGTGTCGGAGGCGACGACCGCGAGTCGACCGTCGCGTACGCCGCTGAGCGCTGGAATGCGCGGGTTCTGTCCAAGCACGACTTCTTTCGAATAGACCGGCGTCGTGGTCGCGTGATTGTACGAGACGAGCGAGATGGATCCGGGCGTTTCTACCGCGAAAAACATGTTGTCGAGATGGAACGCGACGTCGGTGTACGAGACGGCGCCGAGGCCTTGCACGTTGAAGCCGTCTTGCGCGTTCGGCGCTGGAGCTCCGAGATCGAAGGCGCGCCACATGACCGGCTCGCTCGATGTGTCGCCGCTGCTCGCGACGATGACGCGCGTGCCTTGCGCTGCGAGTGATCCCCAGGCGCCGGGAAATTCGACGGGCGCGCCCAGCGCAGAAGGGTCGGTGCCGGCTGCGGCGACGTTCAAGCGAAGAACCGGAATCGGTCCTCCATCGTCGTCGGGCGGCGTGATTCCGCTGTCGTCGCCGGACTCATTCGGTGAGCCCGAGTCGACGATCGTGGGAGCTCCGATCGCGCCCGCCAAAAATGCGACGAGCTGATCGCTGCTCGCCACCCAGGCTCCGGTTTGCGGAGGTGCGCCGCCGAACGTTTCTGCGGTGCCCGCGAATTGCACGCCGTTCGTGGTGTCGACGAGCGCTTGGCCGTCTTTCGTGAACACCACGTAAAAACCGCTTTTTGCCGGGGCAACGGCGTGCGCGTTCGACAATGCGAGCACCGACGTGGCGAGCGTTCCGCTCGTTTCTTGTCCGTAGCTGTTCACGCCAGGAATGCCGTTGATGTCGTAGAGATCGAAGCCGCTGCTGTTCATGCACGGCGTGCGGGCGATGGCGACGAGCCCATCCTCTCCTGAAAATGCCATTCCGACGGCGTCGCTCTCGTCTTGGTCGGCGCAGCGATTCGGCAATGTCTCGACGTCCGCGACGCCGGCGCCACCGCTCGAATCGACCGGCAATAGCGTGAGCCGTGCATCACCGGCGGTCGGATCGTACTCGCGATACGCGATCAAAAATCCGGTGTCGGTTGCGACGATGGCGGGTGCGCTCGCGAGCGTTCCAGAAATCGCGAGTGGGTCGGCGAAGGGACCTGCGCCGAGGAGATCGAGTGAGCAGCTCGCGCCGACGCTCGGATCGTTGTTGTCGCTTGCCGGAACGCATTCGGCGTTTTGACAGACTGCGCCTGACGAGCACGCGGCGGTCGGAGGATCATTGACATGTAAAGTAATTGTGACGTCGCTCGAGCTTCCGACGTCGACGACTGCGCACCCGACTCCAATGACTCCGCAATCGTCGGCCTTGGCTGCGGCGGCAAATGCATACGAGCCGCGTGGCAGATCTCCGAGGCCCGGCGGGTTCGTGTCGGACGCCGCGAACGCGATGTGCGCGGCCGATCCGGCGATCGGAATGCCGCCTGCGAATTGCGAGGATGGAGGACAAACAGAGCCTGAAAATGCACCGATTTCGTACCACGCCGCACGACCTGCGATGTCGCCCGGCACGTTGAGCGAGAAACTCACCGAAGGTTTTTTGTTGCACGCCGACGCAAGCATCGTCGTCGCAAACGAGAGCGATGCAAAAACGACGACCGTCCGTTTCGTCGGCATCGGCTTCGCTCTTACTGCATCGTGACGACGACCGATCGGAGATCGCCCGCGGTCACGATCGTATTCGACACTTTCGTCTGTCGACCGTTCTTGAGCTGCAGATGATGCTCACCGGTCGCCACTTTCAGTCGGAAAATTGGCGCCGGCCCCAAGATCTTTCCATTGTCGATCACTTGATCACACGCCGGCGTGCACACCACGGTCAGCAAGCCCTGCCCGTCGGACGCTGCTGCACGTGTATGCGCTGCGCCCCCGCCCGATGCGGAACCGCCGCGCGGCGAAGCGGTTGTCGTCGTTGCTGCTGCAGCCAAGGTCGAGACCGGAATGGCCGATGGCGTCGGGCTCGCAGAGGCGGTTGGTTCGGTAGCGGGCGGTGGAGGAGGCGGCGCGGGCTCGATCGCGTGTGAAAAAGCGGCTCGCGCGCCACTGAACGGCCCACCGGCCACGCTGACGACTCCGGCGATCGTACCGCCGCTCGTACCGACCGGCGCAGCGCTTCCTTGCGCCACGGATGCAGGTGCAGACGACGATGGCGAGCTCGAAGCAACCGTCTTCGCGGAAGGATCGGTCGACCGCGTGATGACGAAATAAATCGCTGTGACGATCAGGAGCGCCACGGTTGCCGAGCCGAATGCGACCGCCCAAAGAGGAACGCCGCGACGAAACGCCTGTGCGGTGACCGTTCGATTGTCCATCGCGCCGCCGAACTCGAGCGGTGCGAGACGAATCATCGGCGAGCTGATCGATGCGTTTGGCAAAAGATTGCTGAGGTTCGGTGAGCTGCCTTGCGCCGTTTGATGAAACGGATTCATGGGCAGCGTCTCGCCCATGTTCATGTTGCTGGACGCATTGCGCGAGCCCATCAAGTTCATTCCAAGGCCGTGATTTCCAGCGTTTGGTGCGAGCTGATGGAAATCTTGAGGCGCGCCGCTCATGCCCGGGATATTGCGCGCATCCACCGTGGCAGCGTATGCACCCGGCCCACTGCGACCTGAATTTTGGGGGCCTTGCGGCAGCGCGTGCGTCTCGCCGCTTTCACCAAGCCGTCCGCCAGGTGACGGTGATCCGCCGCCCGGCACGTCACGTGGTGCTTGCGTGACGATCGTTGCGTCGCCGTCGTCGAACTCTTCGTCGTGCAGCGTGGGATACGGGCCGGAGTCTTGAGGCGAGCCCGAGTTGTAATCTGCACGCGAAGGCGGACGCACCGTCGGTGAGTGCCGCGCGTTTTGTGCAGGGGCGGGGCCGCTGTCGCTTACTCCCATTCCTTGCGGGCCGTGCGTGCTTCCGCCCTGATTTGCCGGCCGCGCGCCTGCCGCCGGACGAACCTCCGGAGCACGTTGCGTGTCGGCGGGGATGGATGCTTCTCGCGATCCGACCAAACCGATCGCCGGTCGATCGATGTTGATGGTTTGCGTGACCTCCGCCGCCCAACGCAAATGCGCTTCGCGTTTTTGGATGCGCTCCGAAAAAATCGATTGGACGTATCCGGCGACCTCATCGCTCGCGATGAAGAGACCGCGCCGCATCAGCAGTCCTTGCAGCGCGCGCGAAAATTCTCGCGCCGTCTTGAACCGCTCGCCGCGATTTTTCGAGAGCGCTTTCATCACGATCTTTTCGAGATCGATCGGATAGCCGCGCACGATGGTGCTGGGCTTTTGCACGTTGCATTCTTGGACTTTGGCGAGTGTGTCCAAATCGCTTTCCATGCGGAAAAGACGCTGTCCCGTCGTCAATTCCCAAAGCACGACACCGAGCGCGAAGATGTCCGTGCGGCGATCGATTTGCTCGCCATGCACTTGCTCCGGTGACATGTACGCGAGCTTGCCCTTGAGCGTGCCGGCGCGCGTTTGCGACATGCGCGAGCTGAATTTCGC
>JBDTFL010000302.1:0-2660 GCA_039937955.1 Polyangiaceae bacterium
TCGCGATTCACGTCTCTGAAAAGAACTACGATTTTGAAGGGTTTTATGCGGTAACCGGCGCTTCACAATTTCATCAGCCGATCGATACGACCGCATGGAACACGGCGATCAATGGCAACAGTGGCGATCCCTTGCACGTCGAGGTTAAGGTTCACGCGGGCGGAACGGTGACCGGGCCCATCTCGGAAGACTGGACCGTCGCGTCCGGAATCTTGTCGGGAACGATTTACTACCAGACCTATTACTCGGCGGTCGCCGGAACGCCGGCCGCGCTCTCGGCCGGCACTCTCGAAATTCGTCCGGGAAAAACCGATCCGCAGCTGGTGCTCGCGGGCACGCAAGGGCAGTGCATCGTCTGTCACGAAGTCTCCGAAGACGGCTCGACGCTCTACGCGCAAGACTCCACGTACACGAACGGCGCGTCCTACGATTTGCGCGATGGTGGCGCGGTTATTCAGAGCTATGTCGGTGCAGCTAACGCCACCAGTCCCGACGGCACGAACAACAACGAGAAATTCGTCTGGTCCGCGCTTTGGAAAGACGGCACGTTTGCCCTTGAAAACAAGGACGATGGCGACCTCGAGACCGAACAAGCTGCTCCTCCCACCATGGCGCCGCAAAATATTTATCGGCGCGACACGGGCAGTGGCGCTTCGTCGACCGGCCTCGGCGTCGTCACGCAAGCCATCACACCGGCGTTTTCGCACGACGGAACGAAGGTCGCGTTCAACGGTTGGACGCTCGATCCGTCGGCCGCACCGCTCACCAGCGGAAACGGTCACACGCTCGACATCATGGACTTCGCGTGCGGAACGCCGGTCACGACGCCGGGCGCGCCGAGCTGCAGCACATTCGCGTTTTCGAATTTGCGTCGCCTCTACACGAACGGCGACGCGACCAACGGGTATGTCGGTTGGCCGGCTTGGACGCCCGACAACAACGGCATCGTGTTTCACAACGTCGTCAAAATTCCGAGCGGCTCGTTCTTGCAAACGCGCTACGGCGCGGAGGCGCAGCTTTGGTACACGAACGTTCCGGCCACCGGCGCAGGCAACGCGATCTTGATGAACGCGCTGAACGGGCTCGATGGAACGGGCGTGCCGTATGTGCCGTCCGTCGCCGACGTGACCGGTGCGAACGCGGCACATTCGGATGATGTCAAATACAACTACGAGCCGACCGTGAACCCCGTCGCGTCGGGCGGCTATTTTTGGGCGGTGTTCACGTCGCGACGCATGTACGGAAATATCGCGGCCGGCGACCCGTACGACTACGGAAATGGCACGTATCCGGTAACGAAAAAGCTTTGGGTCGCAGCGATCGACATCAATCCCGTTCCCGGAAAAGATCCGAGTCACCCCGCATTTTATTTGCCGGGCCAAGAGCTCAACGCACCGAACATGCGCGGCTTCTGGGTCGTCGATCCTTGCCGCGCCGACGGCGCTTCGTGTGACACAGGCGCCGAATGTTGCGGAGGATTTTGTCGCGCAGGATCCGACGGCGGTCTCGTTTGCCAAAACCCCTCAGGATGCGCGAACGAAAATGAAAAATGCACGACCACCGCAGATTGCTGCGGCGGAACGAGCCTCTCGTGCATCAACGGATTCTGCGTAAATCCCGGCCCGCGATGAGAAGCCGAGCGACGCGCAGGCGTCCAGATGAGAAGCCGAGCGACGCGCAGGCGTCCAGAGCTGTTGTAGTAGATTGGGCTCATGCCCGATCTCTCGCCTCTCGGACTCGTCGCCGCATTCCTCGGTTTTCTCACAGTCGGATGCGGCGGTAGCGCACCGCCCCTGAAGGAGCCCGCGACCACATCGACGAGCGCGTCGCCCGCGCAAGACGACGGCCTCGACGCCATGACCGACGAGCAGCTCGTACGAAAGCTGCTTGAGGCGACCGGCGCCGCCGCGCTCGGCAAACAGGTCGGCGACAGCATGATCGACACGTTCAGGAAGATGCCGAATCTTCCTCCTGGATTTCTCGATCGCTTCAAACAGAACCTGCACGTCGACGAGCTCACAGAGCTCATCGTTCCGATTTACTTGAAGCACTACGATCACCAGACGTTGATCGCGGCGATCCGTTTTTATCGTTCGGACGCAGGTCGGAAGATCGTCGAGCAGCTTCCGGTGATCACCGCCGAGAGCATGGAAGCCGGAAAAAAATGGGGCGCCAATCTCGCGAAGAAAACGTTGCGTGACCTCGGTCAGCCGACGGACTGATTCGCGATCCAGCGCGCGCGCAGAAATTCCACGGAATCACTTTCGCTGCGTAATTCACGGTCGATCATGCGCACGCGTTCGTCCGCGCCGAGCGCATGGCTCGCGTACGCGCGTGCGTAGAGCACCCACGTCGACAACTCGTAATGATGTAGCAGCGGGCCGAACGGGTGCGAATCGAAACGCTCCATGACATTCATCGCTATAGCCGCGTCTGCACACGAAAGGAGCGCACATGAGACGTCGAACAGCAGCTGACGAAGCTGCTCGAACGCACGCTCCGGATCTTTCGCGATGCCATCCAGCATCTTTTCGAAATCGTCCTCGGAGACACCGGCCGCATTTGCAGCGTCGGCCATCGCCTCGACTTGGCTCTCCAAAAAAGACGACGCCGGCGCGTGACCGAGCAAACGCCCGACCAAATAAACATCGAATGCGCTC
>JBDTFL010000303.1:0-3452 GCA_039937955.1 Polyangiaceae bacterium
CTTCAGTCGCTTTATCGAGCTCGACGACGCCCACTCGCTCGTTCGAGGCATGAGCAAGAAGCTCGGCGACACCGCGCCGCTCATCTATCCAACGTGGCATCCCGACGATTAATCGGAAGCGTCGCCGGCGTCGAGGTCGATCGGGAGCTCGGAAGTCTCAGAACGGATCGACGAACGTCATCGGAAATTTTTTGGTCTCCGACCCACGGAGCACCGTGACGACGACCTTGGTTCCGAGCGGCTTCGTAAACGTCGCAATGAAGTCGAACGTTGGCCCGACGGGCTTCTCGTCGATGGCAACGATGCGGTCGCCGGAAAGGACTCCAGCAACGTCGGCGGATCCTTTTGCGGCGGTCGATACCACGACCCAGGGAGCTTTGGCGTTCGACGCGTCGTCCTTTCGCGCGAGCGTCCACCACGTGTGGGACTGCAGCGGGTTGCGATTGCACGCGCCGTCGAACCAGAGCTTGCGATTCGGTACGTCGAACACCACCGCGCCGCATTTCGCGAACACCATATTTCCGATGAGCCCGGCAATCGCGCCATTTCCTGGCCCTTCGGACACCTCGACGAAATCGTTGGGGGCGCTCACCGGTCCGAGCGCGATCGCGCTTCGATAAAACGAGTTCGACGTCACGTCTGTTCCGGCAGAGAACTGACCCTTCACCGTGGCCGTTGGTGTGCCCTCGGCCGGCACGCCGTTTTTCTTCGCCCACGACGAGTACAACGAGACGCCAGCCGCATTTCCTGTGTCGAGCTGAAACAGCGCGTCCTTGACACCGAGCTTCGCGATCGCAATCACCTTGTCGTCGAGATCCTGGAAGTCGATCGACGGCGCGGCGCCTGCGTGCAGCGCGCTCGCATCGCGCGCGAAAACAAGCTCATTTTTCGCGTAATCGATGCGAACAGCTTGTCCCTCGAACAGCGACCAGCCCAGCACGACGTCCGGCCGATTCGGTCCGAACTGATCGAGCATCGGAATCGGAACGCGCGCCGCAGGAATGTTCTTCACTGTAAGCCCACCGACCTTCGTCTCCGCGAGTGTGCCGATGCCGAAGCGAATTTTCTGCGTCGCGCTCTGGCCGTCGAACTCGAGCTCGCTCTGAAATGCGTCCGCGGCATTGCCTCCCGCTTCGACGATCGAAATGCCCGCGCCCGAATCGAGCAGCGCGCGCGCCTTTCTTCCGGCGATCGTGACGTCGATGAGAATCTCGCCGCCATACAGCTTCATCGGCACGCGAACGCGCCCGGATTTCGGCCACGTGATTTCGAGCAGCGACGCCGGCAACGCGAACGCGTCGGCGGACGAGGCCACGATTTGCTCCGACGAAAATTCGATCGTCGACCCTTCGCCAGATTGTTGCGCCGCGTGTGACGGCCAGCTCGGCGCGTTTCCGGCTCGCGCGCTCCACGTCATCGTTCGCGTCGACATCGTTCCGTCGGCCCCGCGAAATTCCGCGCCGACCAGCTCGGCGCTATCTTGATCGAACACGAGCCGCGGCTCGCCGAGCTCCGGAAGTCTTTCGTGCACGATGATCTGTCGCTTCGCGCCGTCGAGCTGACAGCGCGACCCGTCTCGCTTTTGGTCGAACGCGCTCAAGTAGTGGCGCCCCATCATCCACTCGTCGGTCGCTCGAACTTCGTTGGGCCGCAAGCGCGCCACCGCTCCCGAATTTCCGAGCTGCCACGCGCCGCTCTCGTCGACACCCATCGCGCGCTCGAATCCTTTCAAATGGATCGAGGTCCGCGAACGTTTCGCGTCGATTGACATGTCGTACTTTCCGACCTTGCCGGAGACCGTGACCGTTCCGCTCATCGTGACCGGCAGCGCCTGTAAAACGTCCGCCTCGCTTCCGTATTTTTTCGCGTGTCGCGCGAAGAGATCCGCGACGTCGACGTGATCTGTGCAACCTACAGCCTTTGGTGGATCTGGCTGTTTTTGCGGTACTTCAGGAGTCTTCGTCGCTGCTCGCGGAGACGGTGCGCCTCCGCAACCAGACGCTGCGAGCGAAATTAAAGCGAAAAACGCGGGAAGAGACTTCGTTAAAGATGCGAGCCGCATGTCCCGCAGAACTTAGCGCCGGCATGCAGCGGTTGGTTGCAATTCGGACACGAAATCGATCGCGGCGAGCCGCAGTCCTCGCAAAATTTCAGACCGCCCGTTGCACGCCGACACTGCGCGCAAGGAAGCGCAGTTGCAGTCGATGCTGGTTGAGCGGGAGGCGGCGGCGGCGGCGCATAACCACCGGCCGGCATTCCTTGCTGCGCGTTCGATCGATACGGATCATTTCCCGGTGGCGGCGGCGGCGGTGGTGGAGGCGGCGCTGCAACGGCATAAGGCGAATGCCATACCGCGCCCGCGCTCATATCTGTATTCTGCACGTAATCCACTTTTTGCGCGGCCTGCTGCAGCTGCGAACGCGCTGCATCCACTTTCGCGTGGGCCTGCGCCGATGCAAACTGCGTGTTGAAATCCGGTGCGCACGCCTTGCATTGACCGGCTTGTCCGTTCCAGCAAACCTCCGGGCACACCCAAAGGCCGCAATTTCGGCATTGGCAAAAATGCCCTTTGCACTCCTCGACGGCTGCTTTGAACGCCGAATCGTGAGCTGGCCCACCGACCGCGCGTTGCATTTCGTAGGCGCCATTTCCGGCGCTCGAAACGACGCCGCCGAAGATGCTGCCCGCCGCGCGAAGCACCGAGCCCGCGGTGCCGATTACCGAGGCTTGGAAGCTCGTCATGAATCCGTTGCCGCATTTATCGCAATAAAAGTTGAACTGGTAGCCGCGGTCGGTGGACAGATCTTGGTGATTCTTGGTGAAGGCAATCAACGTCATCGAGGATTATCTTAGCCTTGTTTTCTGCAGGCGTCAGCGCGCAAGATGTCGCGCATGAGCAATCCGCGAACCGTTCATTCGCCGCGTGGTACCGAGCTGTCGTGCAAAGGGTGGATTCAAGAAGCCGCCTTTCGCATGATCCAAAATAATCTGGATCCCGACGTCGCCGAGCGCCCGGATGATTTGGTGGTCTACGGCGGCACGGGAAAAGCGGCGCGCAATTGGGACGCGTTCGACGTGATCTTGCGCGAGCTCAAAGATCTGGAGAACGACGAAACGCTCTTGGTGCAATCCGGAAAAGCGGTCGGCAAATTCAAGACGACCAAAGATTCGCCGCGCGTCCTGATCGCGAACTCGAACCTCGTTCCGAAGTGGGCGACGTGGGACGAGTTCCGCAGGCTCGAAGCGCTCGGCCTCACCATGTACGGACAGATGACGGCGGGCTCGTGGATCTACATCGGCTCGCAGGGCATTTTGCAAGGCACGTACGAAACCTTCGTGGCTGCACGAAAAGTGTATGCTGCACGTAAATTCCCAGGTGTCAGCCCGCTTTCTGAGCCTAAAAATGGGCAGTTTTGGGTTTTGACAGCCGGCCTCGGCGGCATGGGCGGCGC
>JBDTFL010000304.1:0-7712 GCA_039937955.1 Polyangiaceae bacterium
TCGAGGTTGTTCGCGCGAAGCGTGGCTTCGATTCGCGTGATGGCGCCTTTGACGCTCATGCCCAAAGCGTCGGCCGTCGCAGCGAGCTCCGCGGCAAGGTCGAGCTTCGGATCGAGTGCCGCGAGCGGCCGAAGCGCAACGTCGCTGGATGGCAACGCGCTGAAGGCCGACCGATAGTTGAGGACAGCAAGCTCCTTGTTGCCGGCGCGCTCTGCAACCAATGCCGAGGCGAGGCCGCGATCGAGAGCGGATTCTTGACCCCACTCCGAAAGCGCCGAGCTCACGTCGCTCCATCGTGCTTTCCTACGCGCGATGTCGAGCTTGAGCATTTTCATTTCGCCGGCGGCATCTTCTGCGCGGGCATCGACAGCCGCTTCGATCGGCTCGAAGTCGCGGGCGTGACCGAGCAAATGTCCGAGCAACACGGCGCGCTTCGATGCGTCGTTTCCGGCGTGATGCTCCTCGCCGGATCCCGTGACCGAAGATGCTGCTGCGAGAAGCGGGCTCACATCATCACCAGAAGAAGCAACTAACTCGACTTCGGTTCGAACCAGCTCTGCGTCGTCGGCGATCAAAAGGCGGAGCAGAAGTCTCTCGTCGCTGGAGAACGCGGTCGAATGCGCGAGCGCTGCGTGAACGCTCTCGGCGTCGGAGCTTTCGAGCCCTGCTGCGGCGAGCGCGCGTGCTGCACCGATCGTGTCGGCGCCTTCGTGCTCGTCGTCGGCCGCAGCAAGCTTGCGCAGTGCGGTCGTCGCGCGCGCACGTGTGCTTGCCTCGTTCGTCGCGAAGATCGAGGCGAGCCAAGTTGCGCTTGCCGCGAGATCAGGAACGACGACGAGCTCACCGAGAGCTTCCGATGCGGCAGTGACGTCACCACGCGCGACGGCAGATCGTGCACGACGCAGCGCTTGGATCGGCAGCGCGGTAGGTGAGGGCGGCAGTGTTCCCGTTGCACCGCGGATCGCCAATGCGTCGGAAAGCGCGTGCGCGAGCGGCTCGGAGACGTCCGTTTCGATTCGCAAAGCGGCGCTGGACAGATCGCCTTTGGAAAGCGAGAGCGATGCGCGCAAAATCGCGACGCGAAGATCGTTCGGTGCAACGCGAGCTGCGTCTTCGATGCGGGCTTGAAGGGAAGCATCGTCACCCGCGACACGCGCAACATCCGCTGCGAAGAGAGCCTCGTGCAACGTTGCGGCGGGAGTTGGCGCCACAAGAGCCGCCGCCGCGATCGCGTCGGACAAAGTTTTGGCGTCACGCGCTTCGAAAAGACCGCGCACTTGCCGATGCGCCAACGCCAGCGGTGCCGACGTCTCGCGTGCTTCGGTTGCGAGGGCGAGAGCGGCTTCGCGTTGACCGAGGATCGCGCGCATTTCGCTGACGATCAAAAGTCCGCGAGCTCGTGCCGTCTTGTCATCGAGCGCGCGTGCTTCTTCTTCGAGCCATGCCGCACGATGCTCGACGACTTCACGTGCGTGGTCGTCTTCGAGCCACGCGCTCGCCGGACGTTCGGCTTCGATCGGCGCCAGCGTCGGTGCAGGAGGTAGCGACGACAATGCCGGACGCGCACGTGCCTGAGTCTCTTCTTCTTCTTCCCCGTCGTCGTCTTCGCCGAGTCGCGGAAGGTCGACGCGCTCTTGTTGTCCGGTCTCCGGATCGCTCGCGCCGTCCTCACCTTCATAGGCCTCGCCGAGCACCTCGAGCTGGCCGCCTTCATCGTCGGCGTTCGTCTCGAATGCGTCGAGCTTGTCGATTTGATCGAGCGCGTTCGACAAATCGAGGCTCTTCATGTCGATCGTCGACGTCACACCATCGGGATCGTGAAGGCGCTCGTCGGGCATGAGCAGCGGGGGTGCGGGCGTCGGCTGCGCGGAAAGATCAGGGCCCGAGTCGTCGTCTGCGCTCGGCGTAGAGATTGGTCCGGACGGCGTCGGCGCCGGAACAGGCACGGCCCCGGTCGTCTCTTTTGGAATTGGCAGCGGATTGCTCTGCATCGCCGGCGGAACCAATCCGGGGCTGGACGATGGCGGAGTCGGGATCACCGCTTTGACGCCCGCAGCAGGTCGGATTGGCGGACGCGGCGGTGCACGTGGAACCGACGGCGGCGGTTGCGGCACGATTGTCGGTGCGTCGGATTTGGCTTGCGCATCTTTCGCGGCTTGGAGCTTTGGCCGCGATGCGGGCGGCGGCGGCGCGGTCGGCGTTGCATCACGCTTCGCTGCGCGCTTCGAATCGGGATCCTCGAACGGATCGAACAGCGCACCTTCCGGAACCGGATCCTCTGCAGTCGCGGGCGGACGCTTGAGCGGCTCTTCGGGCAACAAGCTCGAAAGCTTCGGTAAATCTGCGCTCGTTACGATCGACGGATGCTCCGACGGCGGACTCGATCTGTCGTCCAGCATTGCGTCGAGCAATGCGTCGTCGGTCTCGGTGCTCAACGTTGGCTGCTCTTTGCGAACCGGCGGAAGGTTCGGCGCGATCGCGCCCTTCACAACTTGCGGCGTGCTTGGCTTGGCCTTTGGCACCGGCGGCGGAATCGGTGGCGGAATCGGCTTCGCCTCGCCTTCGGGTTTTCCGAAAAGCTGACCCAAACCTCCATGACCCGGACGCGGCGGAAGCGCCGGCGGTTTTGCCCCTTGCCGAAGAACCTTCGGGATGGTCCCGACTCTCGTGGCGTCACCGCTACCTGGAACGGGGCCCGGCGCAGCACCTGGCGCTTGGATGTTCGGAATTTTGAGCGGCGGTGGTTTGTAGATTGGTGCTGCTGCAGCTCCTGGCGTCGACTCCAATACCGCAGGTCGTTGCGTTTCTTTGTCTTTGGCGACCACGGGCTCGAATGAGCCCTTCTCCCATTCGGAGAGCGCGGAGTCCCAATCGAACTCTTCGTCGCCCGGCGGCTGCGGCGGCTTTTTTTCGTCGGTCATGACAGTCCCTCGAGACCGAGCCCACGACGCAGCTCGAGATAGGCCGGTGAGAGTGCGAATCGCACGAGATTTGCCGCGCGTTCGTCGGTCTTCAAACGATCGCGAAGTGTCTCGTGCAGGCCCTCGGGCGTGTCGCCGAGGAGATCAGCGAGCGCTGCAGTGGCGTCGCCAGATGCGACGAGCGCCGCACGTGCGAGTGACATCATTGCGTTGCTCGACCACGCGCGCGCATCTTGTCCGGAAGCAACGACCGCGCGGCAAATGTCCGGGAGCATTTTTTTGGTTCGTCTGGAGATCGCTTTGGAGAGCAGCTTGTCGACCTCTGCTTGCACCGCGTAGGTGGGCGACGAAACCGAGACCTCTGCGAGCTTGCATGCGGAGACGACGATGGCGGCGATCGTGGTGTCGTCGCGCGAACGAAGCACCGTGGTGCCGCGAACGATTCCGCAAAGCTCGCGTGCGACGCGCGCGCGCGCAGCCGGCGAAAGCGGAGCGTTGATGTTGGTGCCGATGACCAACGATGCGGGCTCGCCGGGAACACCTTGAACGCCGTTCGGATCACGACCGCCGACGTAGAGCTCGAACTCCGGAATTCCGAATGCGCCGGTCCATGCGCCGACCTCATTGCGGACTTGCAGACCACTCTTGGCGTCGATGCGTTCCTTTTTCGTGACGCCGAGCGCGGGCAGCGCAGGGCCGAACGCTTCGGTCAACGTCGGTCCCAAGAGCGCAAACAAACTGGCGATGGGAGCGTCGTCGCCGGGCGACATGAGCTTTCCGAGCGTGGCCGGCGTGAATGCGATCTGCGGCATTCGCGGCTTTTTTGCCGTGTATTGTGCAAGCAATGTGTCGCCGGCGACGTCGTTCATGCCGAGCGCAGAGCCGACCGAAAGCGCGATGTGCTCGAGCTCCTCGTTGCCGGTAATGCGAACCACGCGTGCGAGCCGACGAATCTGCGCGGCGTCTGGCGCTTTCTGAATTGCCGCGAGCAGCGCCTCTTCCGATTTGACGAAGAGCCGACGCTTGGTGCGGTCGTCGACGCCTTTGAGCTCCAGCAAAATATCGATGCCTTCGCCGTCGGCCGGTGACTCTTCGAGGAGGCGCACGACCGCAAGTGCTGCGTTCGCCGGGTTGCTCAAACGATCGCGGTGAATCGCCATTGCCAAACGCGCGGCCTCGATTCGACCTTGAGCTTCGGGGCGCTCTTCCATGAGCTGCTCCAAAATGGCCGTCGCTTCGATCCAACTTCCGGTGCGCGCTGCGGCCCGCGCCAGGCGCTCGCGAACGGGCAGGGTAGAGAGCTCCGCGCGATGCAGGCTCAGCAAAACCTCGAGCGCCTTGTCGAAGCGATCGAGCTTGTTTTCATAGAGATCCACCGCTGCGATACCTGCCGTCACGCGATTTTTCGGCGGCGCGTCGGCGAGTGTGGCGAGCTTGGCGAGATTCGCTGCGGCTTCCTCGAATTGGCCACGGCGGATCAATATTTCGCCGCTGAGCGCGAGCGCACCAACGTGCTCGGGCTCGATCATCGTCACGTTCTCGAGAGCGCGAAGCGCGCCGTCGGAATCGCCGCGCTCACGAAGCACGCGCGCTTGCTCCCAAAACAGCTTCGCGATTTCGGTCGGATCGTCGGCGACCTCGAGACGGCGCGAGATCATGCCGAGCAAACGCTCGCCGTCTTTTCGCTCGCGAACCTTGCGGAACAATTTGTCGAACGCGACCGCGCGCGTGGCGTCGCGCGAAAAGCTCTTGTCGTAGGCGGTCTCTGCTGCTGCGTCTTGACCGAGCTCCGCATAGAGAGTCGCGGCCTCTTCCCAAAACGCGGCACCACGCTCCGGATTTTTGCAGCGTGCACCGAGCTCGCTTGCGGCGCGGGCTCGAGTTTCATGATCGCCTAGGATTTCCGCTGCGGAACGCAAACCCTCCCAAAGCGAAATGTCGTTCGGGCGCACCGTGCTCGTGCGCGTGAACAGATCTTTTGCGGTCTGCGCGTCACCGGCCGTGAGCATCGACCACGCGGCGAGCGTGAGCGCGTCGAGCTCGGCTTCGTCGCCCAGCGCACCGCCCAAGCTTCGCAACACGGTCGCGCGCTTGCGTGGATCCGATCCAGGAGGCGCGAGCTCCAAATTCGCCAGACGAACCGCTTCTGATTTTCCGCGCACCAGCTCCGGCGCAACGCCAGTCGGTCGTGCAGCGAGCAACACCGCCGCACTTGCCGTGATCGCTTCGGCGGCCGCGCCTTCGAAGCACGTCGCTAGCTCACGACGGGCCTGGGCCTCGTCTTCGATCGCTTTCGCGTTCATCGCCGACGCAATCCATTCGATCGCGGCAACGACGCCGCCGCCGGCATCGAACCAACTCTGCGAGGCCTCGACGGCACGCTCCGGCGTAGCGAAACGTGCGCGCCGAAGTTGCTCGGCCGCCGCGAGACGGTTGGCGTCGAGACCTGCTGCTGCAAGATGCGCGAGGGCTGCTCCAACGCGCTCGGCGTCGTCATTTCCAGCTGGCCAGGTTCGTCCGGACACAGCGGCGGCTTCGTCTTTTTCGGGATCGCTGCCCGCCCAAATCAATCGTGCGATCGATGCTGCGATCGCGAGGTCGCCTTGTGCCTCGGTCTCGGCGGTGATGAGGGCGTCGTAAGCGCGCGTCGAATCAGAGCCAATTTCTGCGGAGAATCGTTCGAGAGCGATGCGCGAGGGCTCTTCACCAGCGTCGTCGGCGGCCTCGAGAGCGCGACGTCGTGAATCGATCTGATCGGAGTCGACGCCGCGTGCGCTCCACGCGTAGGCCATCTTCGCGGTTGCGCCGTCATGCGCGGCAGCACGTTCGAACGACGCAAGCGCCGCGCGACGATCGCCCGAGCTCCAGAACGAAAGCGCCGCCTCCATGTGGAGCGCGCTCGAGAGTGCTCGGTCGGAGGTCGCTTCAGCGCACGTACCGAGCACGTTTGCCGCCGCAGCTGCATCACCGCTCGCGCGCGCGAGGTCCGCGAGATATGCCGCGACGACCGGATCGGACGGATCTTGATCGGCAAGTGCGCGCAAGCGGAGACGTGCGCGATCGATTGCGCCTCGGCGCTGCGCGTCGATCGCTGCAACGAGCGCGAGACCGCGTGCGGTCGACGGATCTTGTTCGAGGTCGGCGAGCTTCTCGAATGGGCTGCTCGCCCCGCCGTCTTCGGTGGGCGCTGCACCGACGAAATCCGGCAAGAATGCTTCGAGTGCATTTCCGAGCCATGCGCCGCCATGAACGTCCGCGAGCTCGGCGAGCGCGACCTGCGCGCCTTCGATGTCGCCACGCAAAAGCTTGGCGCGCACGATCTCGAACCAAAGCCGTGCGAGCTCACCGTCGGCCGGGCGATCGGACGTGCGCGCGGAGTTGGGGTCGCGTCGTTCGTCGTTCGTCGTGAGCGCCTGAATCAGTCGGCGCGTCGTCTCTTCGTACCAATTCGCGTCGTCCAAAAGTCGCGCGAGCATTCGGCCCACGCGCCACAGGAGCTCGAGCTCCACGCCGCGCGCTTTGGCTTCATTCAGGGAGGATTTCGACGCGGCCGCATCGTTTGCTTGGGCGCGAACGAACGCCGAAAGAAGCGCCGCGCGTCCGCGTGCTTCATCGGTCGGTAGCTTGGATGCGAAGGCTTCGAGCTGCACGGCGAAGAGCGCCGGGTCGCCGCCGTCGGCCAAGAGATCGAGCTGCAGAGCGCGCGCCGGAAGGCACGCCGGATCTTTTTCGACAGCCGACGAAAGCGCAGCGAGCGCCGCTGCGACATCGCCTTCGTTCGCGGCTTGCTCGGCAACGCGCATCGCGAGTGACGCCCCGACGCCGCCGTCTTTCTCATTTTGCAAAAGCGTTTCGGCGAGCTGGGCTGCGCGTGCGGTGTCGCCCAAAACTTCTGCCACGCGCATGCGCGCTTGAAGGACGAGCGCCGCGAGGAGCGGCGGCGTGTCTTCGTTTTGCGTGGCGGATTGTGCGCGCTCGAGAGCTTGACCTGCGCCGTTCATGTCGCCCGACGCGCGGTGCAAATTCGAAACGCGAATCAGGACGTCGATGAGCGCGCTCGTCGATCGACGCTCGTGCGGCACTCCCAGGTGATCGCCGCGCGCCGGATCTTGAAGCGAAAGCGCGATCATCTCCGCGTCGGCCTCGAGGGCGCTGAGCAGCACCGCTTTGCGTGCGTCGTCCTCGGCGTCTTTGCTGGCGAGCTCGCTCGCGGCGTGGACCGCGAGATACGTTGCGCCGCCGCCCTTTCGTTTGGCTTCGTCGAGCAGCTCGAACGCCTTGGTGAGATCGCCGTCGGCTGCCGTAATGCGCGCGAGATCGATGAGCAGCAATGCTTGCCACGTCGGGTCGCCGGCGGCCTTTGCGCGTTCGCTCAATGCCTCCGTGCGCAGCGTGCTGTCGTGCGTTTTGCCGGCGACGAGCTCGAGGGCGAGCCATGCGCTTTTTGTTTCGACCTCGGCCGCGTCGGCGCCTTCATGTTTGCTGGTCGCGTCGCGAAGCGCGGCTTTCGAGCCTTCGAGATCTTCGCCGACGTCTTCCAAGAACGCCGCGTGCATCGTGAGCGCGCGCGTTTTTTCGTCTGCGCTCGTAGCGGCGCGAACGAGCGCTTCGAGGAGGCGTCCCAAATTTTTCAGTGAGCGTCGGCGCTCGAGCAGTCGCACGAGCCCTTCGAGTGGCTCGCGAAATGTCGGGTCGGCGTTGAACGCGGCGAGATAATCGCGCGCTGCTCCCGGCTCGTCGCCGGCGCGTTCTTCGAGCTCGCCAATTTCGGCGTGCAGTCGCGCCTGTCGC
>JBDTFL010000305.1:0-2741 GCA_039937955.1 Polyangiaceae bacterium
CGAATTCGATCGCACAGCCAAAACGCTCAGCACGAAATGGAGCCATCCGACGCAGGATTTGTCGTCCAACGTCACGGGCTCGAGCGTCTTCGACTTCGAAGGCGATGGCGCCTCCGAGGTCGTCTACAACGACGAGTGCTACTCGCGCGTGTTCAAAGGCAGCGACGGCACTGTGCTGCTCGAGATCCCGAACAGCACCGCGACCATCCACGAATATCCGGTCATCGCCGACGTCAACGGCGACAATCACACCGAGTACGTCGTCGTCGCGAACGACATCAATCATTTGAATCTCTCGGTCACGTGCGCGTCGGAGGACGGCGGCGTCTACACGCCGAAGCACGGCGTATTCGTCTACGGCGACCCCGCGAACAAGTGGGTGCGCACGCGCAAAATCTGGAACGAGCACGCCTACCACATCACCAACATCAACGGCGACGGCACCTTGCCGAAGCCCGAAGACATCAGCTGGGGGCCGAGCGGCCTCAACAACTACCGCGTGTCGTCGCAAGGCAAAGGCGTTTTCAACGCACCGGATCTTTCAGTAGGCCTCGCCGTATCGACGAAGCCGTGCCCGGGCGGTCTCCAACTGAACGCGCGCGTCGCGAACAACGGATCTCTCGGCGTTCCCGCCGGAATCAAGGTCGATTTTTATCTCGGCACCAACGCGAGCGGCTTGTTTCTCGGGGAAAAGATGACCACCGGCGCGCTGCTTCCGGGTGCATCGGAGGTCGTGTCACTCACCTTCACGATCGCCGGTCACACCGCGCCGTTTCAATTTTTCGTCACGGTGGACGGCGCGGAGGTCGACGGCGGCACGTCAGCTGGAACAGTTGATGAGTGCAACGAGGGCAACAACTCGGGCGGTGCCGACGGCATTTCGTGTCCGACCGTTCGTTGACGGTCAACGACGACGACCCCGCAGCTCGTCGAGCATCGTGCGTCCGAGCGCACCGCGCGCTGGCGATTCTGCGCGCGCCAGATCGAACGCTTCTGTTTCCGTGCCCACAATCTTGAGCGTGTAGGTCGGAGGCGAAAGCCACGAGATCGCCTTCACCGCAGCGCGCACCATCGTCGATTTCGAGACGAGCACGATCGTCGAGCGCGTCGGCGCTTCTGCGCCGATCTCCGCGATCTCCCGGCGCCACTTCGCGTTCGGATCTTCGCTCCTCGGATCGATCACCTGCACGGCAAACGGCGATGCATGATTTGCGAGCACGAGCGTGACCTCGGTCAACGCATCACAATACGCGCGCCAATCTTCGTCCGTGTTCGGGCCCGGCGTGAAGAGCCACACCGCCAACCCGTGAGGAATGTTGATCGCACCCCGAAACATCCGACTGCTTACCTAGTTGATCTATGCCGTCTCCACAAACAGCCACGAGACGATCATGAGCTTGAGTGCGGCTTTTGCGGCGTCGATCGCGACCGTGCGCGATCCCAGCACGCAATCGATCGCCACACCTTGCACCGCGCGTTCGATGACCAGCGCCGCCGCATGCGGATCACGCAAATGCGGAACCGACAGCTTCAAGATCGACGCGAGCATTTCGCGATCGTAGCTCTCTGCTTCATGGCGCATCTTCGCGACGTCTTTGTCGGTCAGTGACATCGCGAGGTACACGCGCGCGATCGCCGGATCTTTTTCGACCTCGTCGAAGACCACATCGAGCACGCGCGTGATCGATGCTGCGGGGTTTGCGCCGACGAAGCTGTCGGGCGCAAGTCGCATCGAGACCTCCGCGCGCGCCGCGTCCAGATGTGCCTCGAGCATCTCCAAAAAAATCTCGCGCTTGTCCTCGAAGTACCGATAGACGATGCCGACCGACACATCTGCTGCGTGCGCGATGTCGGGGATTTGCGTGCCGTCGAAGCCCTTCTTCGGGAATAGCTTCGCCGCCGCCGCGAGGATCGATTTGTACGTTCGCTCGGCGCGCTCCTGTTGAAAAACACGCTTCTTTTTCCGCACTTTCGTGACTCTAGCACGTGAAAGTGAAGTTTATTTCACTTTCACCTTGACCAAAGATGAATAAAGTTTCACTTTCCGTCTCCTTCAACCAAGGAGATTCAAATGCTTCGTCAGCTCGCTATCGCAGGTTCAGTTGGGTTGTTTGCAATGGGATGCTCGGGTGCGCCTGCGTCGGAAGACACGGGCACGACCAGCGCAACGTCCGACGAGCTCGTCGTGTGCGGCTGGCTGGCTGGCGGCAAATGCGAGAACCTCCCGGCCGGCAACTGGCGCTCTGCGGAATTTTGGGGTCAGGCATATCTCGATTGGTATGCGCCGGAGCGCGCCTACTACTTGAACAACATCGAGCCGGGTCCGACGCCGCTCGCAACGCCGCGCACCGTTTTGCTCGTCACCGGCGTCACCATCAAAGCCGAGTGGTTCGATCCGATCAAAGCGCGCCTCGAGCGCGACGGCTTCAAAACGGTCGTCTACGAACCGCCCGGACTTTTGAGCGGCGACCTCACGAAGGCCACGACCGATCTCGGCGCGGTCGTCGACGGCATCCTCGCGTCGACCGGTGAAAGCAAGATCGACATCCTTGCAGAATGCACGGGTGGAGTCATCGCGCGAAACCTCATCCAGTCGTACGGCGGCGACACCAAAATCAATCGCATGGTCACGTTCGTTTCACCGGAGCACGGACTGCCGATGGCGCCGCTCGTCCACGCGATCGTGGGTTGGCCGGCGCTCAATGATCTCAGTCCCGGCAGCGCGTTCCTTCACAAGGTGA
>JBDTFL010000306.1:0-7656 GCA_039937955.1 Polyangiaceae bacterium
CGCAGGCGTGATCTACTTCGCGCTATCGCACGACGGTTTGCGTGAGCGTTTTTGGAACGCTGCATTTGTCGTCCGCGAAGTACTTGAGCATGATGGTGATCTTCCCTTTGAGATCGACGGTTCGATAGACCGGCGCGGCGCCTTGCCCGGCGGGTAATGGGCGCGTTCCGATTTTTTCGTACTCGATCAGATCCACCGGTTGATCGGTAGCGGCGTTGCACACGACGAGGTCGCACATCATGTAACCCGTGTATTTACCGTCGAGATAATAGTTCCCTTTGCCGGGCAACGATTGATCGACCACGCGGGTTCCGCCGTCGCTCTCCGCGATCGTGACGACAGGCTGACTCAGACACGACTGCATGAAACCCTTCGGCGAAAGGGTCAGCGTGTGTCCGACGGACTTTCCACTTGGAGCGGGCGGCGGCGTGTCGACCGAAACCACCGGCGCGCTCGAAGATGGAATGTCCGCAGCATCCGCAGCCGCAACGGACGTCGGAGCGGGAGGCGGCGCGTGCGTACACGCGATGAGCAGAATCGGAAGCGACAACCAGAGCTTCATCATTTGATTCTCCCAGCGATGGACACAGGAATTGTCGAGAAAACAGCTCGATTGCAGCGGCAATTCGATGAGAGCGACGCGCTTGTCACCGCCCGGACCGATGACCGTGGCTGTCGGCGCCACCTCGAGCTCGCGTGCGGCACATTTTCAGTCTACGCCGAGGAGCTCCACCTCGAACACGAGCGTCGAATTAGGCGGAATTACCGGCGGAAAACCGCGATCGCCGTAACCGAGCTCTGCGGGGATCGTGAGCTTGCGCAGACCGCCGATTTTCATTCCAGCGACGCCTTTGTCCCAGCCTTGAATCACTTGGCCTGCGCCAAGGCGAAACGAAAAGCCTTTGCCGCGATCGCGCGAGCTGTCGAACTTTTTGCCGTCGGTGAGCGTGCCCACGTAGTGCACGGTCACGTTTTTTCCGGCGACGGCTTCGGTTCCGCTTCCCGGCTTCAAGTCTTCGATCTGCAAGTCCATGGTTCGCTCCTCCTCATAGTGCTGAGCCTGCTGCGCGAAACGCGAGCGAATGCATCTCACCAATGAGTGTGCGTGCTCGTCAAGCGCCGTTGTTCACGCGGATGTGCGAAGATGCGCGTCGCCTTGATGGCCTCTCCTGCCAAGCCGTCGCCGCGTCATGCGGATCATTCTCCGCAAGGGAATCTCGCTCCTCTGACCCTCGCCGCGCTCGGCGTGGTCTTCGGAGACATCGGCACGAGCCCGCTCTACACGATTGGCGCATGTGTGAATGCCGACAAAGGCATCGCGATGACCCGAGAAAACGTGCTCGGAATTCTTTCGCTGATCGTCTACGCGCTCATCGTCGTCGTCGCGATCAAATATTTGGGCTTCATCATGAAGGCCGACAACGAAGGCGAAGGCGGGATTTTGGCGCTGCTCGCGCTCGTCCCCGATCGCATGCGGGCAAGCTCCAAAGGCACGGTCGGTTGGGTAACCATCGTCGTTTTGATCGGCACCGCGCTTTTGTACGGCGACGGAATCATTACGCCGTCCATCTCCGTTTTGAGCGCAGTTGAAGGTTTGGGCGTCGTCACCAATTCGCTCAAACCATTCATCTTACCGATCACCTGCGCACTGCTCGTCGGGCTCTTCGCAATGCAAAGCCGCGGCACCGGAAGCGTGGGCGTGTTCTTCGGACCCGTGATGATCCTCTGGTTCATCACGCTCTTCGTTTTGGGTCTCCACGAAATCTGGCAGATGCCGGAAATTCTCACCGCGCTCTGGCCCGGCCACGCCATCGGATATTTCGCTCGCAACGGCTGGAAAGGCTTTGCCGTGCTCGGCGGCGTCGTGCTCGCGGTCACCGGAGGGGAAGCTTTGTATGCGGACATGGGCCACTTCGGACGACGCCCGATCCGCATTGCGTGGTGGTGTTTGGTCATGCCGGCGCTCGTCGTGAATTATTTCGGGCAAGGCGCCCTCGTGCTCCGCAATCCGGCGACGCTCGATCCGTCACCGTTCTTCGCGATGGTGCCGCACGGCATTTGGACAGTCGCGCTCGTCATTCTTTCGTCGCTCGCCACCGTCATCGCTTCGCAGGCGCTGATCACCGGCGCGTTCTCGCTCACGCATCAAGCCGTGCAGCTCGGCTATTTTCCGCGCGTCGAGGTGCGTCACACGTCGAGCGAAGCGGAAGGCCAAATCTACGTGCCGCTCGTGAACAGCGCGCTCATGATCGCATGCGTCGTTTTGGTGCTCGCGTTCAAAGAGTCGAGCAAGCTCGCTGCGGCTTACGGAATCGCAGTGACAGGAACGATGGGCATGACATCGCTCGTTTATTACGTCGTCACGCGCCGCACGTGGGGCTGGCCGATGTGGAAATCGCTGCCGCTCGTGCTTTTGTTTCTGTCGTTCGATCTGCCGTTTTTCTCGGCAAATTTGTTGAAATTTTTGGACGGTGGCTACGTGCCGCTGCTGGTCGGTCTGAACGTCTTCGTCGTGATGCTCGTGTGGCGACGCGGCCGATTTCTTTTGTCCGAGCACATGATCGAAACGTCACCGGAGATGGGCGAGTTCATCGCGAGCCTCGACGGAAAGCTCCTCGGACGCTTGCCGCAGATCGGAGTTTTTCTTTGCTCCAACGTGAGCCGTGCGCCGACCAGCTTGCGTCACCATGCCGAGCGCATTCGCGTGCTTCCCGAAACGGTGCTCTTGCTCACCATCAAGAGCGAGCACGTTCCGGTCGTTGCTCAAACGGACGCCGTCCACGTCACCGATCTCGGACGCGGCTTCTACAAAGTCGTCGCACGCAACGGATTCATCGAGCGACCCAACGTTCCTTCCATCGTGAAGCAGGTCCTCATGAGCGAGCATTTGCCGCACGGAAAAGACCATCCCATCACTTATTACATCGGACGCGAGCACATCATCTCCGGCGCACACGGACGCATGCGCGGATGGACCGAATCGCTCTTCGCGTTTCTTTCGCGCAACGCACAGGCCGCCACGACGTACTTCGGAATTCCGCGTGACGAGGTGGTCGAAATCGGCACGCAGATCGACCTATGATCAAAGATGGTTGTCAGGCGGCGGGGCGACGCCTTCGTGCGTCGTTGTCGGGTTTGACGTTCAATACTTTTTTCGTGGTGCCACGGATGACGACGACCTCGATCGACGTGCCGACCACGTCTTCGATCATCTTTCGATGAATGTCGTCGACCGCATTGACCGGTGCTCCGGCAAAGCGGACGATCATGTCGCCTTCCATGACTCCGCCGCGTGACGCAGGTCCGCCAGGCTCGACGGCGGTAACGAAGATCGCCTTGTCGCTCTCGAGCTCGAAGTAGCGAACGAGGCGCGGCAAAACTGGCGCGGTTTGCGCGCCGATTCCGATGTACCCGCGTTTGATCGATCCTTCGCTTAGCAATTTGGTGGCGATGAATTTTGCGGTGTCGACCGCGATCGCGAAGCAGATTCCTTGCGCGGGTAAGAACATAGCGGTGTTCACGCCGATGACACGACCATCACTGCCGACCAGCGGACCGCCGGAATTTCCAGGGTTCAAGGCAGCGTCGGTTTGAATGACGTCGTCGACCAAGTGCCCGGAAGGCGTGCGGAGCGATCGACCGAGCGCGCTCACGACACCAGCGGTCACCGTCCACGAAAATCCGAACGGATTTCCGATTGCGATCGCCAAGCTGCCCACCTTCAATTTCTTGGATTCGCCAAATTCTACGTACGGAAGATCATTTCCGTAAACGCTGACGACCGCTAAATCCGTGTGCGGATCTTCTCCGACAACGCGCGCGACGGTGGGCTCCCCGCCGGGCAAGGTGACCAAAATTTTGTCTGCGCCGGCGACGACGTGAGAGTTGGTGACGATGAAACCGTCGGGTGTGAAGACGAATCCGGAGCCCGCACCATCACTCTGCTGTCGATGCGGATGCTGACCACGGCGGCCACGCGGCGATTCGCTGACCTTTTTTTTCAACTCCACCTTCGCAGTGGCTGGTCCTACTTTTTCGGCGATGCGAGTGACGATGCGCGAGTAAGCGTCGAGCGCTTCGCTCTCTTCGTGCTCAATCTGATTTTCGGGTGACACGCGATCGAACCTAAGAGCGCGTGCGGCTCTGTCAACGTTCGGCGTCGGCGAGAAGTCCATGACACCCACCAACGAAATGGTCGACCGATTTGGCCGGATATCACTCTGCAAGAATACCCATGCCCTTTGGCTCGTTGAGTGTCCAAAAGAGGCTAAGATTACGAAGGAAGCTCAGGCAGCCCGAGAATGAAGTCGTCGCGCGTATCGCTTGTTGCAGGGGTCCTCCTCTTGTTGGGCATTCCTGCGTTCGCTCAGGATTTCGATCCGAGCGGGCGACACAAACATCCCCCCGCAAATCCTGGAACGCATCCGGGCAGCAAGCCGCCGACGCATCCGGGCACCAAGCCTCCGACCACGAATACGAACCCGACGAATTCGGCGACTCCCGATTCGGGCGCGTCGAATGCCGTGCTCATCGATCGCTACACGAAGGTCGTGGTCTCGCAGCCGGGCTCGCAGTTTCCGTTACAGCGCCTCGCGCAGCTCTATCGCGATCGCGACGGAAATCTTTCGAAGCTCACCACCGAGTTCGAGACGCGCGCGGCAACGGCAGGCGCAGACCAATATGCATCGACCGTCACGCTCGCGGGCCTTTACAAAATCGACGGGCGCATCGACGACGCGGCAAAAACGCTGGAAAAAGCGATCGCGCAAAAATCCAACGACCCGGCGGCGATCCTCACGCTCGCCCATTTGCAACAAGATCGCGGCGACAACGACGCTGCAAAAAAGCGTTTCGAGCAGGCGCTCGCGCTCCAAACGTTGCAGGCCGACAAAGAACAGACGCTCCGCACGATCATGGCGATCGACCTCGACGCGAAGGATTGGGCGGGCGCAAAAAATGTTCATCAGCAGCTCGTAAAAATCGAGCCGACCAGCTTGTTCGTGCGAGGCGAGCTCGGTCGCGAGCTCTTCACGCGCGGCGAGTACGAACGGGCGGAGACCGAGTTCAAAGATTTGGTGGCAGCCGCTCAAGGCGACAATCGCGCGCTTGCACCGGCGTTGAAGAATTTGGGACAGGCGCAGGCCAAGGCGCACAAAAATCCCGAAGCGCTGGCGACCCTGAAAAAAGCGTTGAATGCTGCAGGTGCCGAGGCCGCGGTGCGTGCGGAGATCTACGAAACGATCACCGAAATTTATCGCGCTGATCAAAAATTGCCGACGCTGATCGCCGAAATCGAAGCCGAGCACCCTGGCGATTTTGCGCGGCTGGCGCTTTTAGGATCGCTCTACGAAGAAACCGGCGACGCTGTCAACGCGCTCAAAACGTATCAAAAGGCGCTGGCCGTTTCGCCACGCAACATCGATCTGCGACTGAAGATGGTGCGTCTGCTCCAAGCGCAGGGTGAGCTCGACAAAGCCATCACCGAATATGAAGGATTGATCCGCGCAGCACCCGACAACCCGCAGTTCGTCTTCGAAGAATGCGACGCGCTCATTCAGCGCGGCGACCGCGTGCGGGCGCTCAAGCTCCTCGGCGAGCTCGAGGCACGCGGAAATTCCGACGAAGAAATTTTGTCACGATTGGCCGATTTTTACGGGCGAATCGGCGAGAATGAAAAATCGCTTCACGTGCTCACGCGACTCGCGGGAGTCGGCACGAACGACCCGTCGCATTTGGTGGACCTCGGCGATCGTTATTTCCAAGACGGCAATACCGCGCTGGCTGTGACGACATGGAAGCGCATCCTCACCACCATCACGCCGCGTGCGCGGGCGCTCTCGGCATTGGGTGACGTTTATCTCGAGCACGACATGACAGCGGATGCGCTCACCGTTTTGCGCGAAGCCGTTTCTCTCGACCCGACGAACGCCTCATACAAGAAGCAGCTCGCCAGCGGCTACGAGCGCGCGCATTCGTACAAAGAGGCACGCGTGCTTTGGCAGGAGCTCGCGGACCGCGCAAAGAAGACGAACGACAAAACCCTCGCCCGCGAAGCACGCACGCACATGGTTTCGCTATGGGGTTTGGAGCGCGTGATCGATGCGCAGCTCGCACCACTTTCGGCTTCTTTCAAAGCCAATCCGCCCGACGTCGAAGCGGGTCGCACGCTCGCGGAGGTGCAAATTCACCTGCGAAAGCTACCGGACGCCGAGGCCACGTTGCGTCGCGTGATTCAGCTCGCGCCCGGCGATTCGGATTCGTACCTCGCGCTCGAGCGCGTGCTCGTTCAAGAGTCGAAGCTCCAAGAGGCGATCGCCGTTTTGGAGAAGCTCGTGGTGGTCGAGCCCAAACGTGCGCGCGAGCTTTATCAACGGATGGCGCAGTACGCGCTGCAGACCTACCACGACGACGACGCGATTAAATACGCGGCGCGCGCCGTGGAGCTCAATCCGGATGATGCCGAAGGACATCGCAAGCTCGGAGAAATGTATCGCTCACGCCAAGACACGGAGCACGCGATCACCGAGTTTCGTGCGGCCATTACGAAAAACGATCGCCTCTACATCGTGTATTTCGAGCTCGCTGATTTGCTCTTGACCAAGGGCGACAGCGACGAAGCCGACCGACTTTTCCGGCGCGTGATTCGCGGCGCACCCGACGACGAATTGGTTTCGCGCGCGGCGCGCTTGTCGATGCAGATCAATCTGGGCAAAGGAACGCTCGAGTCGCTCGAGCAAGATTTGCTGCCGCTCGCGATCGGCAATCCGCAAAAACCGATCTACAGGCGTCTGCTCGTCGAGATTTACGGCAACCTCACGTATGCGCTCGTGCAAAGAGTGAAACATGGAACGAGCTCGACCTCGGCCCTGACACCAGAGGACAAAAAAGACGCAGACGCGGCAAAAGAAGCCCTTTCACGCATCGGTGCGCGTGCCGTCAAACCGCTGCTCGACGCGCTCGTCGACACCGACGCGGGTCAGCAACGCATCGCGATCGACGTGCTCGGTTACGTGCAAAATAAAAACGCGGGCCCTCCCCTCTTCTCATTTGCAACGGGTCCCGCCGAAGCGCCGCTTCGTGTGCGCGCGATGATCGCGTGCGGTGTGCTCCGCGATCCGGCGCTGCTGCCGAAGCTCAGTGGTCTCTTGGTTCCAAAAGCCGGCGACGACGAAGGCACGCCGACCGACAGCGTAGCGATCGCAGCAACGTGGGCGGTCGCGCGTATGCAAGATCGAAAAGCGGCTCCGCTCTTGAAGGCGCTGGCAAAGCGCGGCACGCCGGAGATGCGTGCACTCGCGGTCCTCGGCCTCGGACTGTTGCACGACAAGAGTGCCGTTCCGGACATCACGGCGGTCGCACGATCGCTCGACACGGGCAATGTCGCGCGCGCGGCTGCTGCGTATGCGCTCGGCGAGATCGGCGCCGACAGCGAAACACCGACTCTCCTCTCGCTCGCCGAATCCGGAGACGCATTACCGCGCGAGCTTGCGTTGATTGCACTTGCACGCCTCGGCTCCGGTCGCGGTCCCGAGGCCGGCGGTGGCAAGGCAGCACTGGACGCCATGGCCGACGCCGTGTTTGCAGGAAGCGATGCCGAGAGCGCGCGCGCACGCATGACCGCTGACGCCTTGCAACGCGCCGGCAGTGCGTCGCTCT
>JBDTFL010000307.1:0-2735 GCA_039937955.1 Polyangiaceae bacterium
AAAAATCGCGCTCGGCACTTTGTCGCGCCGTTTGCACGCGGAGTCGTAATTCAAGCGGTTTTCGCGATCGGCACACGAAGTGCTGAGGCTTTGGTTAGAGGTTCGACCATGCGCGTCTTCGTTGCTCTCGGATTTTTGCTGTGCGTCGCGTGTGAGCCGATGGGAGATCCGTACGCTGGAAACGACGTCGGCTATCGCGGCGTGCTCTCCACCGACGGTCGTGACCTCGGCCAACATCAGCTCGAGAAAAACGCAGTCTTCGGATCGACCGCAAATGGCTACGTCGGAACGTGTGGGCGAACGGACGATCACAAATCACTCACGCTCGATGTCGCGTTCGACTCGTGGCATCGCGGCGGGCAGTTCGTCATCGACCGCACACCGAACGCGGAAGGCGTCGACATCGATCTCGCTTGGTCGCATCACTTCATTCCGCGCAGCGACTGCTCTCGTTTCGAGATTGGCGATAATCCGCCGTCGCTCCTGGCGCCGATCAGCGGGCCGGTAAAGCTCACGTGTACCCAGGCCGGCAAAAATGGCGACACGCTCACCATCGACGTCGAGGTGCGCGGATGCTGAGCTCGCAATGCGTTGCGATGACGATCGCTCTGCTTTCACTGGCAGCGTGTGATTTGCCGGACTACCAACGACGCCCAGAACACGGGTATTTGGGCTCGATCGACATCGACGGACCGGACGTCGGAAAAAATCATTACGGCAGCGACGACTCACGAAATCAATGTGCGACCGACCCGAACGGCGAGACGCGATTTTATTTCGCCGTCGCCAGCCGCAGCGTTCAGGTCGGAAAATTTCGAAAAACCGAAACTCAATCTGGATCGGTCGCAGTGTCTGCGGTCGGCGCGGAGCCGCGCTACGAAGTGGATTTGCCCTGGTCACACATGCTGTTCGACGCGAAGACGTGCAGCCTCAACAAGATCGCGGCGAGCGCTGGCCCACAAAACATCGCTGCAGGAATAGCCCAAATCACCTGCACCGATCCGGAGCGCGGTGACGAGCTGAAGATCGACGTGAGCTACCAAGGCTGCTGAGTTTCCGCAACAATGGGACATGGCCAGGTCGACATCACGGACACGCTTGCGATCGAAGACGTGAGGATGGGCGAAGAGTTACTTCGCGCGAAAAAACGCGAAGCCGATCGCGCCGATGAAGACGAGCAGCACGACGGCCAAAACCCACATGTTGGTCCGCGAGAAGGCCGATTTCTTCGCTGCGATCGCTTCTCGCTTTTTTGACGGCGGCGGCGTGCTAGGCGTTTCGCTTTCGGCGGTGACGACCTTCGCGCGCGTGCGCTCGACCTTCGTGCTCGGCCTCGGCGCAGCAGACACCCGCGGCTTTTTGCTTTTTCCTTTTTGCTTTCGTTTGGCCTCGATTGCGCGGGCTTTCTGTCGGGCCTTTTTTGCAGCGTCTTTTGCGCGTCTTCGTTCACGACGTGCTTGCGCTCGTTCTTCGCGAGCGAGCTTCGCGGCGGCGTAAGCAACCGGATCGAGTCGCTCGTCCGGTAGCTCCGGCTCGGGCTCTTCTTCCTCTTCTTCTTCGTCCCAGCTCGAATCGAGCGCATCCAAATTCGGATCCGAAACGCCTGCCGAGCTCACCGACAACCGCTGCTCTTCGCCGGGCTCCAAATCCCAGTCGAGCTCGTCGTCAGTCTCGTCCGTTTCGCCCGGAGCGGGTGCGCCCGACACGCGCGGTGCGTCGTCGGATTTGTCGGCCGCTCGCTTCAATCGTGCGACTTCTTCTGCGAGGGCCTTCCGCCGAGCCTCTCTCGTTGCCTCGTCCATTTGCGGGAAAAACGTTAACCCTGTCGTCGTGCGATTGCCACAAAGACGCATGTGGGCGATAGAAGCTATTTATGCCGACGCATGCCGACCTTCTCAAGGCCGTCCCTTTCTTCTCGCTCCTCGACGACGACGAACGCGCGCTTTTGGCCAAGCGACTCGACGTCGTCAGAGAGCCGAAAGGCAAACTGCTCTTCAATGTCGGAGATCCGACCGGCGCGCTTTTCGTCGTCGTGAGCGGCGAGGTAGAGCTCTTTTTCAAGAACGACGTGGGCGAGCGCATCGTGGTCGAAACCGCACGATCCGGGGATTTTTTCGGGGAAATATCGATGCTCGACGGCGGTCCGCGCTCGACGTCGGCCATCGTTACGGAGGCCGTCGAAGCGCTGGTTCTCGATCGCGGCGACCTCGAAGAATTTTTGCAAATGCGACCCGCCGCAGCACTCGACTTCCTTGCGGCGACCGGTAAACGCCTTCGCGAGACGACGCGTTTGCTTCGTCACTCCACTTCGCGAAACCCGAACGTCGAGACCGAGGACGGTCGCACGCTCACACTCAAAATCGTCGACGCGGTCAGCGATTTCAGCGGAAGCCTGCCCTTCATGTGGATCCACCTCGGACTTTTCGCCGTGTGGATCTTGCTCAATGTGGGCCCGGTCGTGCATTCGCGATACGGCGGCTTCGACCCGTTTCCGTTCGGCCTCCTCACGATGTGCGTGTCACTCGAGGCGATCGTTTTGTCGGTGCTCGTGCTCCTCAGTCAAAATCGGCAAGTCGCCCGCGATCGTGTTCGCAACGACATCGAATACGACGTGAACATGAAGGCCGAGCTCGAGGTCGCGCAACTGCACGAGGTGATCGACGACTTGCGTGTCGAGCTTCTCGCGCGCTTCGATAGCCTGGAAAAACACGGTAAATAGCGATCGCTGCTCGGCC
>JBDTFL010000308.1:0-3521 GCA_039937955.1 Polyangiaceae bacterium
AGCATCGGCATTTGCTGCGGAAGCTCTTCGAGCGACACCGCAGGCACGCGAAATGATATTGCGCCGATGCATTTGCCACGTCGGATGCGCCGTCGAGATCGAGCAAATATCCGTACAGAAATGCGGCGCACGCCAGCTTCTCTTTGGCCACGAGCGCGAGCGCGGTCGGCACGTTGCCCGAGCATGCCCAAACGCCGATTCGAGTCGGGTCGATTCCGAGCGCGTCAGCGTGCGCGCGCAGATGGTGCACGAGCGCGGTGACATCCTCGGCCGAGCGATTCACGTACGTGACGGCGACGATGCCGGACGCGGCGACCATGCGGGCCCAACCGACGTACGACGCCCAATCCTTCAGCGGCTTGCCCAACATCGCGACGACGCCCGGATCGGGGAGCCCCGAAACGAGGATGACAGCGGGATGGGCGCGGCGATCCTCCGATCGCGGCCGATACAAATCGAATGCGAGCGGACCTCGTTCGGTCGGATAGACATTCTGTGAATCTACGGTGATTTCAGCGGCGCCGTCGATGGTGTGGACCAGCGCGTTGGTTGTCGGATCTTGATTCATGGTTGCTGCACCTCTTCATTTGGTGTCGTCAAAAAAAATCGAATGGAATGCCGGGCTCGCCGAAGCGGCAGCCGACATTGTCGAAGCGACGGGATTCGAAGCAGCTCGTGCGACGCAAGTGCACGAGGCTCGATCTCACATCGGCGCGCGTTAAAAAACGGCGGGACGGTTACATCGTTTGGGCGGGACCCTCGCGGGCCGCGAATGAGCTCGTCGTAACGTGTCATTAATATCGCAGAGCACGCGTGATCGCGGAAGCTTCTTTTTTTCTCGGGTTTTGGGCATTTGTCGCAACGATGAAAACCGCCGAGACAATCTTGAAGCCGCGACCGAAACGCGAACGAGAGAAGGTTCATTCGGTCATCGACGTGACGCTGGACGCGGTGCAAAGGCGGCTCGTCGAGCTTCCGCCTACGGGCGCGCTGCTCGTGCTTGGCGAGGCGGGATACGGAAAGACCACCGTCGCGCTTTGGCGGCTTGCGCACCTGTATCGAGCAAGCATCGAGAAAAAGCGGCGGTCACCGAATGCGAGATTTCGCGCAGCGGTGATCGTGCCGACCGAAGGTTTGCGACGGTTGCTTCAAGCGATGCTCGTGAAGCTCGGCGTCGATGTGCTGGTGCACGTCTACGAGAAGTTCGCAGCGCGTCAGGCTCGGCGTGTGTTCGCGGATATTCCGCGACGCGAGAGTGACGATGCATCGGCGGGGACGATTCGCATCAAACGAGAACGCGCGCTCACGAAGGCGATCGGCGTGCTCGCGGCGAGGCCGCGTGCCGAGTTCGACGAAGACGATGATCGCCCGCAAATTTCCCTGGAAACACACGCGAGCTGCGCGGATTTACTTCATCTCTTCGGCGACCGTGTGCTCATGGATCGAGTTGCGCACGACGCTGCGATCGCGTTGCATGCCGTCGAGGAAATTCTCGAGCACACGCACGTCCAATTTTCGCGCACGACCGAGCAGGCGAGTCGGCACGTCGACAAGAAGCGCCTCGTCGCGGTCGACAAGCTCGCGATCGATCGCGGCACCGCAATGAATGACGCGTGCAGTATCGACTCGGAGGATTATGCGGCGCTCTTCGAGATCGATCGAAGACGCGCTCTTCGCCTGAATGAGCCGCCGAGCGCACCTCGCCTCTACGATTGCATCGTCGTCGACGAAGCCCAAGAGCTCGCGCCGCTCGAGCTCGCGTTGATCGGTCGCAGTCTCGAGCGCGACGGAACGTTGATCGTTGCGGGCGATGCCGATCAACAAGTCGATGCGTCGGCGTCGTTCATCGACTGGCCGACGACGATGCGCGATCTGTTTTGCGATTCTTTCGAAACCGCGACGCTCGAGGTGGGCTATCGGTGTCCGCCCGCGGTTACGCAATTCGCGCGCGCTGTTCTCGCAGCGGAAAAGTCGGCTGATTTGCAGACCATCCCGACGATGGAATTCTCGACCGAAGAAGCTCTCGTCGCCGCGTTGGATGCGGCGCTCGTAAAGCTCCAGGAAGCGGACGCCAACATCTCAGTGGCGATCATCGCGCGAACGACTCTGACGGCACGTCGCATCGCGCAGCGGCTCACCGAAGCTCCACGCCGCGTGGTGCTCGACGGCTCGTTCAACGCGTCTTCCGGAATCGTAGTGACGACGGTCGAGCAAGTGAAAGGCTTGGAGTTCGACACCGTGATCGTGCCCGACGCATCGTACGCGGAGTATCCCGACACACCCGCTTCGCGCCGCGCGCTCTACGTTGCCGCGACACGCGCACGCCATCAGCTGGTCATCATGTCGGCCGAGAAAATGAGCCCTATCGTGAAAGCTAAAGATTCTTGAGCCGGATCACTAGGCGCGTCGAAATTGCGGTGCGTCGCGCAGGCCAGGAAATAGATTCGTCAAGTTGAGTTGACGAATCTATACCAAACACTAGCCTGATCTTGTGCCGCTGCCGAGATCGTTAGAGACCTTCTCGCACGCGGCGCCACGAAGATTCGTCAGAAGGGCTCGCACGCGCGTTACGTCTCGGCGTGCGGGAATGCGCAACCACGGTTGCGATGCATGGCGGCGCGATGTTCCGAAGGGAACGCTGCGCGCGATCGAGAAACAGATGACTCCTTGCTACGGGAAAGGATGGTTGCTCCGATGAAAACGTTCAAAGCAGTGTTTACGCCGGATGAGGACGGCGCGTGGAACGTCACGATCCCAGCGGTCGACGGCTGCATAACGTGGGGCCGAAGCCTCACCGAGGCTCGGCGCAACATCCGCGAAGCTCTCGCGGTTTCGCTCGATGATCCGAAACGGGCGACGATCGCAGCGAAGGCCACCATCACCGAAGTACGGAACCTGCCAGCCGGCGTCGGCAGCTGGCTTAAGAAGGCACGCGATCTTAGACATCGCGCGGAACAACTGCAGGCAAAGCTTCACGCCGCGCAAGTGATGGCGGCCGCTGAGCTTACGCGCGAAGGGAAGCTCAGTCTGCGCGACGCAGGAGAGTTCCTCAATCTATCGCCGGAGGGTGTTCGCAAAGTTCTCGAGGATGCACCGCCGATGAAGACTCGGCGTTTGAGTGGAGCGAGAACGTGAGGTCGCTTCAGGCCGCGGACTATGCGTGCGACGAAAGGCGAGAGCGGACGCTCCCTCACTAAGGTTGCGGTTCCCTTTGGGAATTCGGTGAAGGCGACCCCGAAGTTGATAAAAATACAATGATTTCATATTCTTATGGTGGATGCGCCGGGAATCGAAGCCTGTGCTGGCGGCGTAAGAACGAATCATTCCTCGGCAGTTCACGAAGAATCCGACGAGGACGACCCACCGTTAAAAGCTGCAGAGACCGTCGAATCGCCGCCAACTCCACCGCGCGTCAAGATTTGCGATTCGAACGGAGCAGAGAGCGACTCTAGCTACGAGGGCGAGCACCAGGCTCTCTCGGGCCAGCTCCGCGAAGAACGCGATCTGATCGTGCAGCTTCA
>JBDTFL010000309.1:0-4622 GCA_039937955.1 Polyangiaceae bacterium
CGGTCCGTTGCGCTTCGAGGACACGCTGGTCATTCCGTATGCTGTCTCGGATACTCATTCGAGCGTAGCGACGGTGTCGCTGAGCAAGCTCGTCGCGAAAATGATCCGGCCAACGATCCCGTAGCGACTTGCGTTTTGCAGTCCGAGGGCGCAAAGTCCCAGCCCTCCGTGATTCGGCGGCCGAGCGTGGCTACCGTGCGCGCCTTTAAACGCGCGCTCGAACCGGAGGAGTCATCGCCATCGTCAACCGCGGGAGCGGCAGCATCCAGAAAATCGCCATGCTCGGCAATCACGTGCCGCGGCAGTGCGGCATCGCGACGTTCACGACCGACCTCTGCGAAGCAATCGTCCGAGAATTTCCGGCGTTCGACACTTTCGTGTTGGCGATGAACGACGTCGGAAAGAGTCACGCGTATCCGCCCAGCGTTCGCTTCGAGATCGCCGAGAGTGACGTTTCTTCGTATCGGCGCGCCGCAGATTTTTTGAACGTAAATGCCGTCGACGTCGTGTCGGTGCAGCACGAGTACGGAATCTTCGGCGGCAAAGCCGGTTCTCACCTTTTGCCGCTGCTCCGTGAGCTTCGGATGCCGATCGTCACCACGCTGCACACGATCCTCGCCGAGCCCAACGCTTCGCAACGTGCGGTGATGGATCAGATCACGCAGCTCTCCGAGCGCCTGGTCGTGATGAGCGAGAACGGCGCAAAGCTTCTTCACACCGTGCACGACGTTCCCGTCGACAAGATCGATCTCATTCCTCACGGCATTCCAAGCTTTCCGGCGAAGAGCCACAGCAAGGACAATCTCGGCGTCGAAGGTAAGTCGGTGATCTTGACCTTTGGGCTTTTGTCTCCCGACAAAGGAATCGAATACGTCATCGACGCACTGCCGGCGATCTTGGAGCACGACCCCAACGTCCTTTACATCGTGCTGGGCGCAACCCATCCACACGTCAAAGAGCGGCACGGCGAAACCTATCGATTGATGCTGGAAAATCGCGCCGAAAAGCTGGGCGTTGCGTCCAACATCATTTTTCACAATCGGTTCGTGAGTCATGCCGAGCTCGTCGAGTTTCTCTCCGCGGCTGACATCTACATCACGCCTTACCTCAATGCCGAGCAGATCACCTCAGGCACGTTGGCTTATGCCGTCGGGTCCGGCAAAGCAGTCATCTCGACACGCTATCGCTATGCCGTAGAGCTCTTGAGCGACGGTCGTGGCGTGCTCGTCCCGTGGCGAGACTCGAAGGCGATTGCAGAACAGGTCATCGACCTTCTCCGCAACCCAGACCGCCGTCACCAAATGCAAGCGCGCGCAGCGGCCTACGGTCGCGACATGTCGTGGCCCGTCGTTGCGAGCGGTTACGTGCGTTCCTTCGAGCGAGCGTGCGACGAACGCAAAAGTCGTCTGCACACTGCATTTCAGGCAAAAACGTTAGGAAAGCGAACCGCGGAGCTCCCCGAGATCAACCTCGCGCATCTGCGGCTCATGACCGACGACACGGGAATGCTGCAGCACGCGAGCTTCAACGTTCCGCGTTGCGAAGACGGCTACTGCGTCGACGACAATGCCCGTGCGCTTCTCCTCGTTGCGCTGATCGAAGAGGCGAACGTTGAGCCTCAGCAAACGGTTAGGGCGCTCGGCTCGCGCTACTTGGCGTTCGTGAGCTATGCATTCAACGAACCCTTAGGTCGCTTCAGGAACTTCATGTCTTATTCGCGAAGCTGGATCGAGGACTACGGATCCGAGGACAGTCATGCCCGCTCTCTGTGGGCGCTCGGAACCTTAGTGGGTCGCTCTTCCGACCCGGGCCGACAAAGCTTGGGTGGCAGCATTTTTCATCGTGCGCTTCCGGCGGTCCTCACGTTCACGAGCCCGCGGGCGTGGGCTTACGCATTGCTAGGCATCGACGAGTATCTTCGCGCGTTCGAAGGTGACAGCAATGTACAGGCGGTCGGCAAGGAGCTCGCCGACAAGCTGCTCGCCCTTCATGAGCGGACCGTACAGCCGGATTGGCCGTGGTTCGAGGATCGCCTGACCTACTGCAATGCGCGCCTCGCGCAGGCCATGATCGCAGCGGGCACCCGCATGGGAAATGCGGAGATGACGACCGCTGGGCTCACGTCGCTCGAGTGGCTCGTCTCCGTTCAATGGTCCGAGGACAAATATTTCGCGCCGATTGGGTCGAACGGTTTTCATGTTCGCGGCCAGGCCAAGGCGTCGTTCGATCAGCAACCGGTGGAGGCGTGCGCGACGATCGCCGCATGCATGCAGGCATATCGCGACACGGGCAATATCGTTTGGCTGAGTCACGCCCGACGGCAATTCAGCTGGTTTTTAGGCCAAAATCAGCTGCAGCAATCCTTGTATGATGCAACTACCGGTGGATGCCGAGACGGCCTTCACGTCGATCGCGTCAATGAGAACCAGGGCGCGGAGTCGACATTGTCATTTCTGATGGCGCTCATGGAAATGCGATCGGCGGACCGCGTCGTCATCCCCGCGTCCCCATCGTCACCGAAGCTCGAGTCGCGTCCGCACCTCCCGGTCGAAGTCGGCGAATGAAAGCCAACTCGACCTACGAGTCGCTCTTTCGTCGTCATGCCGCCAACCCGATTCTCACGGCGGCGAGTTGGCCTTACCCAGCACATACCGTTTTCAATCCCGGCGCGACGCGCCTCGCCGACGGCACGACCCTCCTGCTTTGTCGTGTCGAGGATCGCCGCGGACACTCTCATCTTTGTGCGGCGCGTTCTGCGAATGGGATCGACAATTGGGCGATCGACAGTGAGCCGACGTTCTCTTCCGATTCGGAGAACCATCCGGAAGAAAGTTTCGGCGTCGAAGATCCGCGGATCACGTTCGTGCCCGAGCTCAAAAAATACGTGATCGCTTACACGGCGTACGGCCAAGACGGTCCCGGCGTAGCGCTCGCGCTCACTGAAGACTTTCGTGCGTTCAAGCGAATCGGTTTGATCATGCCGCCGGACGACAAAGACGCCGCGCTTCTCCCGCGTCGAATTGCAGGGAAATTCGTGCTCATTCATCGTCCTGCAACGAGCTTCGGGGTTCACGTCTGGATCTCGACGTCGCCCGATCTCGAACATTGGGGAAGCCCCAAGCCCATTCTCCGCGCACGAAAAGGAGGCTGGTGGGACGCGAACAAAGTCGGCTTGTCATGTCCGCCGATCGAAACGCCGCGCGGCTGGCTCGTCATCTATCACGGCGTCCGCGTCACTGCGTCCGGCTCGCTTTATCGCGTGGGGCTCGCGCTGTTCGATCTCGAAGATCCGTCGCGGTGCATCTTACGCGGCGACGACTGGGTGTTCGGTCCACAGGCTCCGTACGAGCAACACGGAGACGTCGGCAATGTCACGTTTCCATGCGGCGCCACGGTCGCAGACGACGGTGACACCCTTAACCTCTATTATGGCGGCGCGGACTCGTGCGTCGCGCTCGCGACGGCAAGTATCCGTGAGCTCCTCGGTTGGCTCGATCGTCACGGCAGCGCAGATATCGGAGCACCGGCGAAATGATCGGACAGCCGCTTCGAGCGCAAAACAGATAGCAATCAGCTGGTTCAGCGCTATTTCGCGGCAATTGGCGAGATGTTTACGGTCGTCGTGTAGCCGGTGCGATGCCGCGCTCGCCACCATCTCAAGTCGGAGAACGACACGACGCTTGTCCCGCGTCGGGCTCTGTGACCAGTCTGTCAGCGCATGCTCGAGTCGCAGATCATCGATACCGCCCGCGTGGAGGGCGGCAGTGAGTTCGTGCTCGCTCGCCGCGACGAAGAGTGGATCGTGCGCGTCGACGGGCGTGTCCTAATGTCGAGCCGCATGCACGACTCGGAGGAGGCCCTCGCGGAGCACGCCTTGGAGCGCTGCGAAGATCCGGAGACGGTACTGGTGGGCGGCCTTGGGCTCGGCTTTACACTGCGCGAGGTATTGGATCGCGTTTCGCCGGACGCGCGCGTGACGGTCGCTGAGCTGGTGCCCGAGCTCGTGGGCTGGAACCGCACGCACTTGGCCGAGCTCCACGATCACGCGCTGGACGACCCGCGATGTGAGGTCATCGTGGGCGACGTGTTCGATCACATCAAGCGCTCACCAAAGACCTACGACGTGATCTTGCTCGACGTAGACAATGGTCCAATCGCGCTTTCGAGCGCCAAGAATCAGCGCTTGTACGCTGACTACGGCGTGCGCGCCTGTCACCAGGCATTGCGCCCATCCGGAGTGCTCGCGGTTTGGTCGTCGGGGCCGAACGCACGCTTCGAGCGGCGCCTGGCCTCGGCCGGCTTCGACGTCGAGGTGCTGCGTGTCGCGGCGCGAAACGGATCGCGCGTGCGACACGTCATTTTCATGGCTGAACGCTTGGCGCAGCGTAGTGCTGGCTCGCGTCGTTGATGCGCTGCTGAGAGAAATCATCAAGCGGACGCGCGCCTCTAGCGCCATAGCGCGCGCGGTGAGCCAATCGAGAACGAAACCACCCGCGACACGAGAAGGACTCCTACGAACGCACGGCCGTAGGCGACGTGCCGCGATCTGCAGCAAGACACCTAAAGCAGCCCCTCACGCGCAAAAAAATGGGCGGCAGGCTCGGCGCCGGTGGCCATCCAAG
>JBDTFL010000310.1:0-3706 GCA_039937955.1 Polyangiaceae bacterium
CAAAGGCTTCGACTATTCGCGCGCCGGAAATCCGACACGTGATGCGCTCGAAAAATGTTTTGCCGCGCTCGAGGGCGCGAAGCACGGCATCACGTTCGGAAGCGGCTGCGCAGCCACCACCAGCTTGCTCCTCACGCTGAAGAGCGGTGATCACGTCGTGGTCGGCGACGACATTTACGGCGGCACGTTCCGCATCTTCGACAAAGTCGTGAAGCAGTTCGGCATCACCGCGACGTTTTTGGACATGAGCGATCCGAAAAAAGTCGCCGCAGCGATTCGCCCCGAAACCCGCTTGATTTGGCTCGAAACGCCGACGAACCCGCTACTCAAAATTTTCGACATCGCCGCCATCGCGCAGATCGCAAAATCCAAAAACGTGATGCTCGCCGTCGACAACACGTTCGCGACGCCCGCGCTGCAACAACCGCTGTCACTCGGTGCGACTGTCGTCGTTCACTCGTCGACGAAATATTTGAACGGACACTCGGACGTCGTCGGCGGCGTGGCGATGACGAGCGACGAAGAGCTCGCCGAGCGACTTCGCTTCGTACAAAAAGCGGTGGGCGCCGTTCCGAGCCCGTTCGATTGTTATTTGGTTCTGCGCGGTCTCAAAACGCTCGGCGTGCGCATGCGCCAACACGTGCAGAGTGCACGTATTATCGCCGAGTGGCTCGTGGAGCATCCGCAGGTCGAGAAGGTCATGTATCCGGGTTTGAAGAATCATCCCGGCAGCGCGATCGCCGAGAAGCAAATGAAGGGACCCGGCGGCATGGTCACCTTCGAGCTAAAAGGCGGAATTCCGGCGGCCAGCGCATTTTTGAAGGCGCTGCAGATTTTCGCGTGTGCCGAGAGCTTGGGCGGCGTCGAGTCGCTGGCCGAGCACCCCGCGATCATGACGCACGCGAGCATTCCCGCGGAAAATCGCAAGGCGCTCGGTATCGGCGACGGACTGCTGCGCCTCTCGATCGGCATCGAGGACGTAGGTGATTTGCGTACAGATCTCGAAGCGGGATTTGCTGCCGCAAAACGCGCGTGAAATGACGAATGCCCGAGGCCACGGCCATCTTTAAAGCGCGGCGAATCGCAAATGCCGCCGCAATCGTTTAGTCTTGTCGTTGCGAGCTCGGCGACTGGAGCACTTTCTGGACGCCTACGCGCTGCTCGGCTTTTTGCTCCGAAGGAGAGATGGCGATGAAGTCTTTGAAGTACGTATCGATTCTTATTCCTTTGAGCGCATTCGTCCTCTGCGCCACGCCCGCTTGTAGCAGCGACACGCCATCTACAGCGCGCGTCTCGCTCGCTTCGTATCTCGGCGCCGGCACGCAAGCCGGAGTGAACGACAGCTCGCAGTGTCCGCTGTCCGCGCAGAGTCCGTGGGTTTTGATCGGCGACCCCACCAACACCACTTCCGTTTCCGACGGCGATACCGACTCGGCCACCGGCAACACGGTCAGCGTGAATTGCAAAGTCTATCCGGAGACCGATGGCTTCCATGTCGAGGCGAACGCCAAGCTCGGTGTTCAAGGCGCCGTAACCATCTCGGGTCACTTCACTGCCAATACCGGTGACCCAAGCGCGCCTGCGCTCGTCAACATCGGCGGCGATTTTTCGCGTGCGGACACCGGTAGCTTCACGCAATCGACTTGCACCGCAACCTACACGACCAACCCGCAATACATGGGCGTCGCCGCTGGTCGCATTTGGGCAGACTTCGACTGCCCGACTGCCACGTACACGTCGCAAGGCAAAACCTGCGAAGGCAAGGCGACGTTCAAGTTCGAGATCTGCTCCGAAACTCCGTGATCTAGACGCGCGGTGAAACGGATACCGCGCTATTTTCTAGACGCGCTGTTGTTCAATTACGCGTAGATCCGCCGCCGTTTTGTGCCTGCATTTCGACGAGCAGCGCGCGCACGTCGGTGGCGACCTCGAACTCGGGCTTCGACTCCAAAAAGGCTTCGAGATATTTTCGGGCCGCTGCATTTTCGCCGCGCGCCATGTACGCGAGACCCACGGCATGCAGCGCATCTGAATCGCCGGGCGCGAGCGTGAGCGCCTCCATGCCTTCGCGGATCGCCGCGCGCGGATCACCGAGCTCGCGCATCACGTGCGAGAGCGCGACGCGAGCGCCGAGATGTTTGGGCGCCACTCCGAGCGCGGCACGATACGCATCACGTGCGGCGTCGAGCTCACCGCTTTCGTAGAGCGCCACGCCCAAAAAATAAAATGCATACGGATTCTTCGCGTCGTTTTTGATGACCTCACGCAAAAACAAAAGCGCGTCGTAGAAGCGCTCTTCGTGCAAAAGCTCGGTCGCTTCTTCGACCGCATCCCACTGCGCAGCGTCCGCGCCGTCGATTTTCTCTTCCTGAATTTTTTCGCTCACGGGCTCAAATAGCGCGCAGACCTGCCGCGCGTCCAGAGTCGTCGCACGCGCAGACCTGCCGCGCGTCCAGAGTCAGGCGTCTTTCGTAAAAACCGTTCGAATCATTTCCGGAATGCGCGTAGGCCGGCCGGTACGAATGTCGACGAATCCCCACACCGTCGAAGCTTTCGCGAGAATTTTTCCGTCGCTCTCACGCTTCACTTCAGTGCGCCGATTCGTTTTTGCAGCGGCTGCGCTGTCGACCCACGTTCGCACCTCCAGCTTGTCGCCGCGTAAGGCCGGACGCAGGTAATCGATTTCGTGGCGTCGAATGAAGAACACACCACCTAGCTTTCGGTATGCCTCGTAGTCGAGCCCAACCGCCTCCGAATGGGCGATTGCCACATCCTGAACCCAGCGCAAATAGGCCAGATTGCTCGCATGACCGAGAAAATCGATGTCGGTATCCGCGACCTCGATCATGTGCGAGAAGATGCCGGTAATTCGGGGTGCCAGCTCCACGGATTCTTCTTACACGCATCAATTCGGGCGCGCAGAAAATTGGAAAAGTTCGCACGAATCATGCTTCTTCTGGATGCGTCTTGAGCGGTCTCCAAAAAGGGAAGTGGTTGGGCGTCGAGGCGATTTCGACGTTGCGCGAGGTCGTCGCGTGGCCGCTCGATTTTTCGCCGATGCTCCCGGACGCGCAGGGTGAGGACGTCGTGGTTCTCGTGCACGGATTTTTGGCGACGGCCGGAGTGTTTCGTCCGCTGCGTCGTCGTCTGCATTTGAGCGGCATGCACACCGCAACGTTCACGCACATTCCGGGCGTCGGCGTGCAGCGCATCGCGCTCAGCTTGGCGAAGCTCGTCGATCGCATTCCGCGCACCGCGCGCATTCACATCGTCGGGCACAGTCTCGGCGGTTTGGTCGCGCGCTGGTATGTCGACGAGCTGGGCGGCTATCAACGCGTCACGCAAACCATCTCGCTCGCGTCGCCGTTCGGCGGAGCAAAAGGCGCAGAGTATTTTCCGTTCTTGGTCGGTGCGGATTTGCACGCGAAGAGCGAGCTCTTGGCGCGGCTTCGCGAACGCGCGCGCCCGGACGTCCCACACGTTTCGATCATCGGCAGCGCCGACAAAGTCGTTTTCCCCGTGCAAAATGCGTTCTTCGGACACGGCGAGCGCATCGTGCTTCGGCATCGCGGCCACAACACGTTGCTCTACGACAACGAGGTCGCACGCATCGTCGTCGATCGCGTTCGGCGCATCGTCGTAAAAGCGGCTTAGAAAACGCAGCCCGAGTGTGGTAGCCACGAGTCTCTCTTGCGCGCTCCCATTT
>JBDTFL010000311.1:0-4080 GCA_039937955.1 Polyangiaceae bacterium
CCTTGGTTTTGGGAGAAGCTGTCGATTGAAAAAGCGCGCATCGTTCCCGGAAGCACCGAGGCGTTGCTCGACGATCTGGATCGCGAGAAGCCCGTCATCGTAGTCGACGCCGGCGCAGTGATGATGGGTCGGCCGATGCGCAGCTATGAAAAACCGAATGCATGGCTGCACGCCAACTACTGTTTCGATCTCCGCCTGGGCGCCATGGATGTCTATCGACGTAAGACCGACGGCAAGCCGTGCGCGGTTCCATTTTTTCCACGCGTGCACGAGGTCGTCGATTATCGCGGCGCCATCGTCGGCGTGCCGGTCGCGCGCACCATCGACCACGACTCGTCCCCACTCTTGCCGGTCGGAAGCTTCGACAAGCCTCTCTATTTTCTCGGTTACCCTGCCCCGCCCGGGCTCGAAGCGATCCGCGATTTGAAGCGAGAGCGGGAAGAGCAAGAAGGATCCAATGAAGGCTTCACCGTGATCGACATGGAACCAGCGGGCGCTATCAAACCGCCCACGACACAGAAGCCCGAAGGGAATCCTTGAACGCACGACGTTGGGCATTTCTCGTCGCGATCCTCAGCGCGCTCGCGGCGCGACTCATTGCGCACTTTGCGCTTCGCGACGTCCCGCACGCGATGGATGAAATCGCCTATGTTTTCCAGGCGAGAACGTATTTGACCGGACACGTCACGGCGCCCGTTGCACTTCCGCGCGCGGCGTTCGCGTCGTGGCTCATCGACGACGACACGACCAGGTACGGAGTTTTTCGTCCGGGTTGGCCCGCGATTTTGGCGCTCGGCACGCTCGTTCATTTGCGTGCGTGGGTGAATCCGATTTTGCATGGGCTCACGACGTGGATCGTCTCGAAATCGGCGAGACGCATCGGCGGACCACGCGCACGAATCCTCGCGGCGCTCGTCTACGGTTTTTCTCCGCAAGCGCTCTTCCTCGCCGCGAGCTTGATGCCTCAAACGCTCATCGCGCTCGGTGCAGCTTGCGCGCTCTGGTCCGGCATCGCCGCAAACACCGTAAAAACGAGGCGACGCTCGCTCGCGATCGGCGGGGCCGGTGTCGCCATCGCGATGCTTTCGCATCCGATCTCCGGAATCGTCATCCTCATCGGCTTCGCCGCGCTCGTGCTCCTCGCGCTGCATCGAAGAAAGATGAGCGCCGATTTTCTGGTCGCCCCGCTGTTGCCCATCGCGCTCGGTATCATCGTGCGGGCCGCGTACAACCAAGCCGTCACCGGCAGCGGCTCCATCTCTCCGCAAAACGTGTGGCTCGATGCGCACGCGATGCCGCTCGGTGGTCTCGGTCATGCGCTCTTCAACACCGGCAGCGCTCTCTCATCGTGGCTGTTTTTAGCGGGTGGCGGCCCTCTCGCATTTTTGGCACCGCTCTTCCTGATCTTCGTCGCGCGCGAGCGATCGCGTTCGCGACTCTTGACGCTCGGCGCGACCATCCCCGCCGCAATCGTTCTCTACGTGTTCGATCGCGATGTCAGCCCAGGCTTCGGTGCGCAGTTCTATCAAGTCGCGTTGCCCGCTCTTCTCATGATGGGCGCGCTCGCACTGTCGCAGCTCGATCGCTTCAAGAAAAATGCGACGCGTTTGGGCAGCATCGTTTGGCTGGTGCTCGCTCTTCCGGGATTCGTCGTCGGTGCTCGCGAGATGAGCGATCGTTACTTGGGGCTCGACGATCGCTTCGTGCAGGTCGAACGAACTTGGAATCACGGCACTGCGATCGTGATGGTCGCATTCAAAAACGACGGTTTGCGCAGGCACGACCTGGAGGTGACCGGCTCGCGCACACGTGATCCGAATCCTGTTTGGCACAATCGCGAGCGCGTGCAGTCGGCGCTCACGCTCGACAAAATCGACACGAGCTATCACGCATGGCTCCTGTTCACGAAGTTCCATCCGGCGCTCGTTTCGGAGCTGCGCGATCATTATCCAAACCGTGCATTTTACATATATTTTATGGCCGATTTGCCGGAAAATGACCGGTTCGAGGCGTACAACCCGAACAAATGGGCGAACCCCGATGCGCTCAAACCGCCCGACGACTTCGACGGCTACGTGGTCAACGAGCGTTAGTTCGCGTCCAACCGTTACGAGCGACGCGAGCCCAAGGCGGGAGTGAGCACAGACCGAAGCGCGCTCACGTGCTTGAGGACTGCGCGCAGCGACCAACGCCCGCATCGTGGCGCGCAGTAGGTTGGGCCGGGCTAACGGCCGATGCCCCAAACTTCGCCGGTCGCCCAAGTGGCATCCAAAAGTGCGAGGACGACATGCACGACTTCTTCTGCGGTGCCGAAACGACCGAGCGCCGAACGTGTCGCCAAGCGATGCGTGCGCAGTGGATCCGCGTCGGCTTCCGGATCGGCGACGATGCCGAGCTGCACCATGTTCACGCGAACGTCGGGCGCGAGCTCCTCGGCGAGCGCGCGAAGCCCGGTCTTCAAAGCGCCTTTCGCGGTGAGATAAGCGACGTGATTCGTGTACGGACGATTCGTGCCCGCATCACCGAGCGCGATGACCGCACCTTTGGCCTCGGCCAACTCTTTCGCGAGCGCATGCACGAGCAAAAGCGGCGCGACGGCGTGAACGGTGAGCGTGTGAAATAGATCTTCGCGACGAAGCGTGTCGAACGGCGTGCGCGGAAATGGCCCGCACGCGAGGATCACGTTTCCGATGGGGCCGACGTTCTTGCGCAGACCGTCGATAATCGTCTCCACCGCATCTTCCTTCATCAAGTCCGCGACGACGAACGGCGCGCCATTCAGCTCGGCCGACATCGCCTCGAGCTTGCTCGGATCGCGAGCCGTAAGCGCCACGCGGTCGCCGCGCGCCACGAGCCCTCGTGCGATCGCCACGCCGAGCCGCCCGGTCGCACCGACCACCAGCGTCATCTTGTCGTTCGGCTTTTCTGGCCGCTCCGAGCTTCTCGTCATCGCGCGATAGGCGTTTTCGCACGCCGGCGCGTCTCAAACCAGTGTAAAGAGCCAAGCATGGCGTCGGAAGATCACGACCCGAAGCAAGACGAAGACACAACGGAAACAAGGCCGGCAACACCGATCTTGCCCGAACGTGTCGTCGAGCTATGGAACGAGTTCCGCGTCGGGAACGTCGTGCATTGCCCGCGATGCACGCATTCGATGGCCGCGTCGGTCGACGGTGCATCCGCCGCCTATCGCTTGGTCTGTGTTTTCTGCGGACACGCGACGCCGTGGTTCGAAGCGAAGCTAGGCATGATCACGCACATCCGCGGAAATTCAACGCGGCCCCCGCCAGCCTGAAACTGCGTTCCCCTCGTCTGCTTCGCCGCTAAGTTGCGATGGGCTTTTCATAAACCCTGTAGGTCTTGTAGACCTTCGCGCCCATCGCTTTAATTCCAACGTTGATGGGCCCATCATCCTCGCGAGTCCAAGAGAGCTCGCCCCATTCGTAACCTTTGGCGACGCCGCGTTTGGCAACCTCGACGTACATCGCTGCGCTGAGCCCGCCGTATTTCTTGATGTGCCGATACTCGCTGCGAATGCCGAGCATCATCAAGCGTGTCGACTTCGGGTGCTTTACCTTCAAGCGATAAAGAAGCTTGAAAAGCCCAGTCGGAAACAGCTTGCCATTCAGATCTCGGATCGCTTCGTTGATGTTCGGAAGCATGATGCACATGCCCGCGATCTTGCCGTCGATCTCCGCCATGAACGCGAGATCTTCGTCGATGATCAATTTCAGATCCGTCGCGACCTTCGCGACCTCGTCCGGAAGCGCCGGCACGTAGCCCCATTTTCCGGTCCATGCGTCGTTGTAGATGTCCATGATCGCGTCGGTCTCGGCCTGCATGTTCTTCACGTCGACCGAACGCAGACGAACCTCCGGAAGCGCCTTCACCTGCTCCCACGCTTTCAAAATGCGCGGCGGGAACTCGATGTCCTTGCTGTACTTCCAACAGAACAAATCTTTTTCTTTGGTGAGCCCGGCCGCTTCGCAGATGCGACCTTGATACGGACGTGAGTGGCCCATCATGAGTGACGGCGGCGTGTCGAAGCCGTCGACCAAAATGCCGACCTCTTCGTTCATG
>JBDTFL010000312.1:0-4885 GCA_039937955.1 Polyangiaceae bacterium
CGAAGGTCGAGGAAGCAGCCGGTCACGGCTTCGACGAGGCCGCCATCGCAGCGGCAAAGAAGCTCACGTTCGAGCCGGCCACGCGCAATGGACGCGCGATCGCCTCGAAAACAAGGCATTTGTATCATTTCGATCCGCCGGCTTCGCAGCTCGTCGGAAAAGTTTTGTCCGCGCTCAGCGATTCACCGCTCGCGAATGCGGACATCACCGTGAAAGCGTCGGACGGCACCGAATTCAAAACGAAGACCGACGCGAAGGGTGCTTGGACCGTCGCTGGTTTGAAATTCGGCACCTACCGCATCACCGTGAACGCCGAGCGCTATACGGCGCAAACTGTCGATCAAAGCGTCGAGCCCGGCGAAGAGGTCGGCAACACGCTGCGACTGCAGCCGTTCGGAAAACGCGTGGTCCTCGGCGCGCCCGTCAAACAAGACGAAGATGTCGACGAGGTCGAGGTCAAAGGCCAGAAGCCTGCGCGCGAGGTCGTAAAACGCACGCTCACACACGACGAGCTCGAGCGAATTCCGGGAACGAACGGCGACGCACTGCGCGCGATCCAAAATCTTCCGGGTGTGGCGCGTCCGCCGGGCATCGCAGGTTTGCTCATCGTTCGCGGAAGCAATCCGCAAGACACGCAGGTGTTCGTCGACGGCACACCGATTCCGCTCGTTTATCACTTCGGCGGATTATCCTCGGTCGTGCCCACCGAGATGATCGACAAGATCGATTTCTATCCGGGCAACTTCAGCGCGCAATACGGCCGAGCCATCGGCGGCATCGTCGACGTCGGCATTCGCGATCCGAAAAAGGATCAGATCCACGGCATGGCGCAGGTCGACTTCATCGATTTGCGCGCGATGGTCGAAGGGCCGATCGGCAAGGGTTGGACGTTTGCTGCCGCAGGTCGTCGTTCGTATTTCGATCTTTGGCTGAAGCCGATTTTGGTCGCGGCCGACGCCGGCGTCACGACCGCGCCCGTTTATTACGACTATCAAGCGATGATTCAGAAGGACTTCGACTCGCATCGATCCTTCCGGCTTTTGTTCTTCGGATCCGACGACCGCTTGGATCTTTTGATCAAGAGCGCGAACGCCTCCGATCCCGCGCTCGCCGGCGGCATCGGTGCGCACACCGGCTTTTGGCGCGTGCAGGGACGCTACGTGGACAAGCTCTCGAAAAGTACCGAGATGCGGCTCGTCGCGGCGGTCGGCCAGGACTACATCGATTTCAATCTTGGCTCGAACTTCGCGAAGATCACCGATACTCCGATCACCGGCCGCCTCGAATTCGCGCAAAAAATCGCGCAAGGCGTGACGGTCAATACGGGCATCGACATGTATTACGCGCCGTACGACATCGACGTGAACTTCCCGCCGTTTCCGAAGCCGGGACAACCGCCGCCGGGTCCGGGTCTCTCGCAGCCATCGGTCGAAACGAAACAGACGGCATCGGTGTATCAACCTGCCGCGTATCTCGAAGGCGAGCTCACGCCGATGAAAGGGACGCGCATCGTTCCTGGCGTGCGCCTCGATTACACGCAAGCGACGAAGCAATGGGACTTGGCTCCGCGCGTGAATGCTCGCCAAGATCTCACGAAGGGGTTTCCGCGCACGACCTTGAAAGCTGCGGCAGGACTATTTTTCCAGCCTCCGCAGCCGCAAGAGACCGATCCCGTTTTCGGGCAAGCGGGTCTCGTTTCGGAACGCGCGTATCAGTACGACGTCGGGGCCGAGCAGGAAATCACGCGCCAAATCGATGTGTCGCTCGATGGTTGGTACAAGCAGCTCGACCAGCTCGTCGTGAACGGCGCGCTCAATGAAGGTCGCGGTCGCGCCTACGGTCTCGAAACCCTCATCAAATACAAACCGGATTCACGCTTCTTCGGTTGGGTCGCTTACACGCTTTCGCGCAGCGAGCGCCAAGACACGCCGTCGTCTCCGGTTCGACTTTTTCAATACGACCAGACGCACATCCTCACCGTTATCGGCAGCTACAAGCTCGGTCGCGGTTGGGAGTTCGGCGCGCGTTTTCGGCTCGTCTCCGGAAGCTTGTACACACCGAACCAATACGGCTTTTTCGACGAGAACAACGGCGCGAATTTGCCGCTCTCGAGCTATCCGGCTTATGGCGCAAGGCTCCCGGCGTTCGAGCAGCTCGACTTGCGCGTCGACAAAGCGTGGAAGTTCGCGCACTGGAAGCTCTCGTCGTATCTCGACGTGCAGAACGTCTACAACGCGGGCAACGTCGAAGGCACCTCGTACAATTACAACTACACGCGCAGCGTGTTCGCGACGGGCATTCCGTTTTTGCCGAGCCTCGGGCTCCGGGCGGAGTTCTAAAAATGAGACTGAAAGGAACGCGTCCCACGCGGAAAAAGCTCGCGCTTGCCATTTGTTTCGTAGGCCTGTCGATGGCGTCGTGTGGGCCGTCGGATTTTTCGCCGGAGACGCTGATCAATTCGGTGCGCGTGATGGCGTCGAAGGCGAGCGAGCCGTATGCATCGCCCGGCGACAAAGTCGATCTCGAGGTGTTGGCCTACGACGGTCGTCCCGAAAAAGCGGAGCCGATGAAAATTTACTGGCTGCCGTTTACGTGCGAAAATCCGGTAAATGATGCGTATTACGGATGCTTCGCGTCGATCGCCTCGGGCGGCGCGCTCGCGGGTGACGGCGGCGTTGCGGGCGATGCAGGCGCTGCTCCTCCATCGGGCGGCGGTCTGACGTCGCTTCAACCGGGCACAGACATCTCGGCGTTTTTGCCGACCGGTCCGCGCTACTCGGTTGCGATTCCGGCCGACGCGATCAGCGCCCATCCGGTCGTGCAAGGAGCGACGGCGCCGTACGGACTCGTCATCGTATTCAACATGGCGTGTGCGGGTCACGTGCAGCTGCTGGCACGCGACTCGCAAAATCCGCAGCAAGTGCCGCTCGGTTGTTTCGATACCGAGGGCAATCAGCTCACGCCCGACGACTATGTATTCGGCTACACCCGCGTGTACGCATACGCGCCCGACGGCGGCGTTTCGAATGCGAATCCGGTTCTCACTGACGTGCGCGTGGGCAATCAAGTGATCGACTCGCAGCAAGGATTTACGGTTCCGAAGGGCACCACTGTCGACATCGACACCGACGTGCCGCTCAGCGACTGGGAAGTCACGCCCGACAAACAATCCAACGGCGACATTCTTCACGAAACGATCTACGCGCAATATTTCGTGACCATCGGCAAGGTCGACGATCAGGTGCGCATTCTCTACGACTCGGTCCAAGGCAAGGTCTCGCCGAGCAACACGAAGTTCGAAGCACCCGCAGATCCGCAGGAGGGCTTCATCTGGATCATCATCCACGACAATCGCGACGGGGCGACGTGGGTTCAAATTCCGATCCACGTGCAGTAGCCTGAGCTGCCGCGAAGGCGTCGAGAAGCGGCGATCGCAGATCCCGCCTGATTTCGGCTCTATTTCGTCGTGATGCTGGCGCGCGCGTGCACAACACTGCATCATCGAATCTGCATGCGAGCGGCGCGCGTTTTCGCTTGGTTCGTTCTCGCGAACGCATTCGCGCTCGGTGCGGGCTGCAAATCGACGTCGGCGGCGAACGTTCGTCCGCAAGACGACTACGTGAGCAACGCGAACAGCGACGGCACTGGCGACGACGCTCCGCAATTCGATCCGAGCGAAATCATTTTGTCTGCCTCATTCACCGACAGCACGACGTTCGGTGCGCTCGACGTCCAAACCTTTTTGGAGCACTCGCCGTACAACCACTCGAGCTTTCTCTCCACATATCAATCGAACGGCGTGCGGGCCGTCGACGCCATCATGAGCTCCGCGCAAACGTACGGAATCAATCCGCTCGTATTTTTGACGCGCGCCGAGGTCGACCAAGGCCTCGTGGCCGCCCAGTACTATCCATTCCCGCCGTCGCGCGTTGAGTACGTCTTCGGATGTGGCTGCAGCGGCGGCGACTGTGACCCGACCGAAGCCGGATTCGATCGCCAGGTGGATTGCCTCGGACGACAATTGCGCGAATCTCTCACCGAGATCGCAGCGGGCGGATCTACGGCAGGCGGTTGGGGTCCCGCGATCGGGTCCACCACGCTGGATGGAAAATCGGTGACCCCGCAAGACGACTCCACTGCGGCGCTCTATCAATACGATCCGGTCGTCGGCTTCGGATCCGCGGGAAATTGGCTGGTTTGGAACGTCTTCCAAAACTATTCGAACTTCCTCACGTACGATGGTCCGGTCGGAACGTCCGCGCCGCAAGGCGGATGGATCGGCGACGCGTGCACGGGCGACGCGAACTGCGGCGTGCCCGGCGGATTTTGCGCGACCAATTTTCCGGGCGGCATGTGCACCATTCCGTGCACCACCGACTGCCCCACCGGCGACGATCGTCCTGCGTCGTTCTGCGGCGACTTCGGAAACGGCGAGGGCGGCTACTGCCTCGCTGTTTGCAATCCCGGCGTTACCGGATCGTGTCGCTCGGGCTACGACTGCAAATCGATTTTGATCTTCGGCTCGACCACCGACAGTCAAAACGGTTGCACACAAAAAACCGCGAACTAATTCCAACTCAAGAAACACGCGCGATCGCGAAAAGCGTCGTGACACCCCGTCGAAGCTTTGTGTGTCATCGAGCGCCGTCGGGTGCCGTCGTCTATTCGAGGTTGACCAGAACCTTCTGGTGAGTCGGACATGAGGGCTCACATCGCGCGGCTGCCTTCGCGCGCGAAGCACAACGCGACTTTTCCAAGATTGCTGTCCGCGGACAGTCGAAAACTGTCCGGGACGGTTTTCGGCACCCGCGCGGGTGAGCGATCAAGCTGCCAAATCCTCCGCGGCCAGCGGCGGTGTCCGTTCAATCCGATCTCCCTCGCGATG
>JBDTFL010000313.1:0-3845 GCA_039937955.1 Polyangiaceae bacterium
CCGCCGCCGCGCTTAAGGTGTCGGGCGGGCGCCTTGGAGCGCCGCTTGTTGCTGCGCGAGCATCTGCGAAATCGCGCGTGAGCGTTCGATCGCAAACTGCTTCACCTCACGCGACGGGCTGGTCGCGAGCTTGTTCAAAAGCGCGGTGACCTTCGGCATGTCCTTCGACTGGAAGAGCGCTTCGAAATAGTTGTGCGCGAGCCGCACGTCTTTTTGCATCGCGGCTTCGTGCGGTGCGAGCAGCTTCACCACTTCGTCGAGCTTGCCGGCTTGACCATAAAGCGCCGACAAACAGAGGAGCGCGAGCGGATCGTGCGGCGCACGTGCGACGGCTTTTTTTGCGAAGCCAATCGCTTTGTCGCGCGTCTTTTCGTCGTTCGCGAAAAATCCCTGGAGCGCCACGTACGCCGCCGCGCTCTTCGAGTTCATCGGTGAGCTCGCGAGATTTTCGACCGCGAGGATCGCTGCGTCTTCGCCGCCTTCGTTCTCTTTCACGTAGTTCGTGTAGTAGGCCCATGCGTCGACCGAGTTCGGTGCGAGCTGAATCGCTTTTTCGACGGCCTCTTTTTCCTGCTTCAAATCCGGCTTCTCGTGAAAGAGCTTGGCCAAGTGAAGTGACGGGAACGGATTGTCCTTCAAAATATTTTGCGCGCCTTTGAGCGTCGCTTCCGCTTTGTCGAGCTTCTTCTGCGCGAGCTGCGTGACGCCGAGCGCGAGCCAATCTTCGCCGTCGCCGCCGAGCGCGACGATCTTCGCGAGCACGGTCTCCGCTTTTGCGTGACGATTGTGCTTCATCAATTCCTGCGCAAAAATACGGCCGCGCATCAAGTCGTCGTTGCTCTCGTTCCAGTGTTTCTCGAGCCCGCCGAGCAAGTCTTCGAGGCCGATTGCGATCGGTCGTCCTTGATCGTCTTGGACCTGAACGGCCGGCCCGTTGAAGCCGAGGAGCTTCCACACTTCTTCTTCTTTCAGCGCGACGGGGCCGTTCACGATTTGCTTCTCGACCTGCTGGCCGTTCGGCCCGAGCGGGATCAAGACGAGCGCGTTCGACGGCACGCCGTTCGGAAATGCGGAGATGGGAGCGAGGATCGCGGCGCCGCCGGTGAGCGTGATGCCGCCACTACCGCCGTTCGAGTTTGCGTTGCCGGGCGGTGCGGGGGGATTGCTTTGCGTCATGGTGCGTGGACGCTAGCACACCGCCCGCTTTTTGAAGACGCACGAAAAGACGGTTTTTGAAGAGTTTTATGACGCGGGCGGCATTCGATTCGCGGCGTGATGCGAGCGCTCGCGATACGCCGCGAGCCTATAAAAAAAGGAGATTCGCGCGATTCGTTTTTACGTTGGCAGCCTTGGAAAACGCGCGGCGCGTGATACTGCTCCGCTCGAATGTTTCGCGTGGCGATCGTGTCGGGGGTGGTTGCGATCTGCGGAGGCGGGCTGCTCTTCGCATGCGGCTCCTCGGACGACTCGACGACCGGACACTGGAACGGCGACGTTGCCGACGCCGCGATGCCCGACGGCTTCATCAACTTGGCAGACGCATACCCCACGAGCGATCCGGATCCTGATGGCGGCACGCATCAAGCTCCCACGTTCGGCGACGCGAGCACGCCCGTTACGCTCAGTGCATCTTGCACGGGAAAACAAGCAGGATCCGGGGACTCGGTCGTCACCCTCACCAGCGGCAATCTTCAACGCGACGCGATTTTGCACGTGCCCGCGGGCTACGACAAAACCAAACCGACCGAGCTCGTTTTGAATTTTCACGGCTTCACGTCGAATGCGCCGGAGCAAGTGATCCTCACGCGCATGAACGCGGCGGCCGACAAACGAAACATCATCGTCGCGTACCCAGATGGCGTCGCGGCCAGCTGGAACGCCGGTGATTGCTGCGGCGACTCGTGGACCAACAACGTCGACGACGTGCAGTTCACCAAAGATTTGCTGGCCAAGCTCGAGGGCGACTACTGCGTTGATGCGAAACGCGTGTATGCCGCTGGCTTCTCGAATGGCGGCTTTTTATCGCACCGATTGGGCTGCGAGATGAGCAACGTCTTCGGCGCCATCGCTCCCGTATCCGGCGTCATGGGCCTCGACCCGAGCGCCTGCACACCCGAACGCGCGATGCCCGTTTTGGATTTTCACGGCACCGGCGATCCGATCGTTCCGTACAACGGCGGCACGCCCGTCATCCCGATCGATCTCGGCAGCGCGTTCATTCAATTCCGATCGGTCAGCTCCACCATAGACGCGTGGCGAAAGATCGACGACTGCCTCGGCGGCGGCACCACCATTTATCAAAACGGCGACGCGACCTGCACCGAGTACGACAGCTGCCGAGGCGGCGCGGTCGTCACGCACTGCAAGATCGACAACGGCGGACACGAATGGCCGGGCGGCGTCGCGGTCCCGCTCCTCGGCAATACGTCGAACGACATCAGCGCGACCGACACGATGCTGAATTTTTTCGACGCGCATCCGCTTCCGTGATCGAGGCGCCTGCGCGTAGCTCGGCTGAGCGTAAGCCTCGGCTAACGTTAGCGCTCGCTTACATAGCGAATGCTCAGCAGCACCGACCGACCAGGTAACGGGTAGTTGTAGCTGTCGCCGATCGGGTATGCGCTTGGTCCGAGCGCGTTGGTGACGCCGGCGTAGTTGACGGTTCGCAGGTCGAATAGATTTCGAATGTCGAGCGCGACGCGAACGCCGTCGAGGTGCGGGACGTCGAGATGTGCACCAACTGAATTCAAAACGCGCGTGGGATTTCCGATGGCTCCCGTATTGTCGACGGTCATCCCGCCAACGATGTCGACGCCGTAACGAAATTGCGCGGGGCCGAGCTTGTAGGTGAGATCCGAAAACACATCGAGAGCGGGTCGTCCGGGGAGCTGCGGTCTCTCGCAATCGCCAGCGACGACGCTGCTCTTGCATTCGCTTTCGTCGGCGGTCAGTAATCCTGTGTAAGCTACATGCAATGCGAAATCGGCTAGAAATAAAGCCAGATCCGCCTCGGTGCCCACGATGCGCGCGCGGCCGACGTTCGTGGCTTTAAAGAGGCCGTTCGCGCCGACCGGTAAGAACGTGATCAAGTTGTCGGCCCAGGTCGAGAAGCCGTCGAGCTCGAAGCTGCCGCGAAAAATTCCGTAATGCCAGCGCGTGCGTGCGCCGGCGTCGGTGGTCCACGCGGTTTCAGTGGAGAGATTCGGGTCGCCGAGAAACGTGCCGCGACTGCCGTAGCGTTCGATGAAGCTCGCGGGCCTGGCGAGCGCGCCGCCGTGTGCAGCGAAGACGACGGGGCCCACGGCGAATTCGGTTCCGACATGCGCAGTCGGGTGCGCTTCGGTTCCGCTCGCTGGGTTTGCCGATGACGTCGACGCGTTGGATTCACCGTCACTTGCGTCGTGCCACAGGTCGCCGCGAGCGCTCGCGCTCAGCGTCCATTTTCGTGTCGCGTGAAAATCCAGATCGGCGCCGGCTCCTGCGAGTGTGCGGCTCGCTCCTGACTCTTGCGCGTCTTGCGCGAGCCCGAATGCAGCACCGGGGGCAAATCGTTCGGCGCTCGTGTCGAGCACCGTCGCGAGCGAGACTTTCTCGGCGAGCTTGGTGCGAAATCCGGCTGATGCACCTGCGGCGACGAGGACGTCGTTGGCGTGCGTAGGCGCAAACGCGTCGTCTTCGGTTCGTGTTCGCACGTCCTCGCGGCGACCGTACACGCGTGCGAACCAGTTTCCTGATTTCACCGGACCCGAGATTTCGACGACGTGAATCAGTCGTGAAGATTCCACCGTGTCGAGCGGTGTCGGTTCATCGGTCGTGCCTGGAACGCCTTGTTTTCTCGCTTGTGC
>JBDTFL010000314.1:0-6223 GCA_039937955.1 Polyangiaceae bacterium
GCGCCGACGTTAGCGACAGCCGGCGCTGCATTTAAAATTTCCGTGAGATACGCCATGCCGCCGATTTGCGCGATGCGCTCACGATTCTTGAGCCACGTTCCTACCTGCACGACGTCGACCGGCTGCCCGACGGCGCGGAGCTCGATGCACGCTTCGTAAATGCGACGATGCGCTTCCGAATAAAAATGCTCCGGCTTCAAAAATTCCAGAACGCGGTCGAGCGCGCCTGCGTCGATCAAAATCGCGGAGAGGACCGCCGCTTCTGCGTCCAGATCGTGAGGCGGAACGCGACCGTCGATGGAAGGCGGCTCGACCGGGTCACGCTTGGCTCGGTTACCCCACTGCTTTTCCACAGGTTACGAATCCTCGAGAAAACAAGGCAGATCAGCGACACTGCCCGCGGATGCACCCTAGCTCATTCGCCATCACTGTCACCTCGAAAAATCGTCGGCATCGTATGGAGGCTGATCGCGAGAAGCGGCGCCGGATCGCGTGACGATTGCGTGTAGCTCGCGTTGACGATGTACGTGAGCGGGTCATTCGTCGCGCCGTTCGGCGCGTCGTCGAACACGATGTCGCCGCGCGCTTGCGCAACCTGACTGTCCTTGCCGAGCGTCAGACTCACCATGTGATCGTTCCACACCGGCGAGTCGAACACGCACTTCTGTCCATTTTGCGCGCATGAGCCTTCGCTCTCGGCATCGCGCTTTCCGATGCTCTGACCATCTGCACCAACCAGCAACGCGACGTGCGCTGCGTCGACGCGATACGCGTAAATCGGAACCGACTTACCGCGGTCGACCTTCGGATCGAGACGCGCGACCTCGACGAGCTTCACCGACGAGAACGCAGTGATTTGGAGCGTCGGAATGATCGAGTCGATCAGAAGGTCGGCATGCTCGAACGAGAGCGCGCCGTCTTTGCCTTTCACGATGCGCGAGATGCCGTTCGTCTCGGGCTTTTGAAGTGAGAGGTACGTTCCGCCATCGAGGCGCGCGTCGGGCGCGATCTGGATCTGCGCGCTGTTGCCGCCGGAAAACTGCTTCGTGATTTCGATCGACACGCCCGACCAATTCAACGTACCGAACGGTCCGTGTGATTCGGTATGCATCGTGTCGAGCGTGCTCATGTCGACCGTGAGCGCGTGGGCCGAGCCTCCGAAGAAAAAGAGCGCGAGAGACGCTGCGATCGCAATCAGGCTGAATTTACGGGAAATCATCGGGTCCTCACGAACGCTTCGAGCGCGGCAAAATCGTCTTTGGAGAGCTGTTTGGTGTGGCCCATTTTTCCGTCGGATTTCGTGAGCAGCTGCGAAAGCGTCGTGTAACGACCATCGTGAAAGTACGGCCCGGTGCCGCCGACGAAATCGAGCGTGGGTGTGTCGAAGTTCTTGTGCTGCTCCCACTTCACGCTTTTCAGATCGTGCTGCTCACCATCCGGCGTGCGCCCGTCGTCACCGTGGCAATTCGCGCAGCCGACCTCGGGCGAGTCGAAGACTTTTTCACCGCGCGCAACGAGCGCCGTCTCTTCGTTGCTCGGCTCGATGTTGATCGCGGTCGGCGTCGAAAGCGACGTGATGTACGCGATCAAGTCGTCGCGATCCTCGCCCTTCAAACCACTTCCATGCAGTCGTGAAATTGTTTTCGCGATATGCCCTGAAATGTCTTTCGACGTGCCGTTCCAGCCATATGGCGCGGTCTTCGCGAGACGACCCGCGAGCATCGGTGTCTGACGCGGACCATCCGGCGACGCCCACACGAGCGAATCTTCCCGACCATCGACGTGGCACGTTGCACACGCGCGACCATCCCCGGAAATCCGAGAGTCGGTCGTATTGTGAAAGAGCTCGCGACCGTGTGCGATTTTTTCGTTCATCGGATTTCGCTCCGACAACGCCAAACTTTCGATCGCGATCTCGCCGGGAACATCGAGCGCAATGGTCGTGAGCGAATGCGAAAATTGAGAGAACACGTACGCTCGCGAATTGTCGTCGTCGACGGCGAGCGCGCTCGGGCCGCTCGGAAGCTTCCACGATCGAAGCTCGGCGTATTGCGGATCGACCACCGATCCATCGAGCTCGACGAGCGCATTCGATCCGAGACATGTGACATAAAGAGCGCCATTTTTCCCGCTAACCGCAGCTCGCGGCAGCGGGCACGGCATCTCGTTGGACGCCGTCGTCACCGAAACCGCCAGCGACGACTTCATCGCCGTCGCATTGTCTTCGTCGATCACGGCAACGTTGAACACTTCTGGCTCGAGGCCTGGCGACGATCCGTAACCGCCGCTGTCATCGGGGCTCGAGTCGGTGAACGCCAATGTGTGCGGCGCAAAAATTCGTCCTTCAGGCATGCGCGATTCTGCGAGCGCGAATCCCTGACACGCATGACGTTGCGCCGCGAAGAAGCTTCCGCGATCGCTGGCGTCCTCTTCGCCCTCTACCGAAATATTTTGGACAGGCACTTTATAGATCGCGGTCTTTGCGTTGGTTGCCGCTTTTTCCAAATCGACCGCCGAGACAGCCGGTCCGGTCGCATGCGCCACGAACGCGCGCCTGCCATCATCGGACGCAACGACCGCCCGCGGATCACGCGGTAAATCCTGGGTGAAACGCACTTCCAAATTTTTCGTGTCGAGCGCGGTCAGCGTGTGTCCCCACCCGCTCGTCACCAGCAACGTCGCTTCATCGGGCGTGAATGCGAGACCGATCGGCTCGACTGCGATTCGAATTCGCTGAGCGATTTGCAGCGGCGATCGCGCGGTCCCTACTCCGCCGATGATCGCCACCTCATTCGAATCACGAAGCGTCGCGGCGATTCTTCCATCACGGAAGATCGCGAGCATCGCTGGCGCACCCGGCAACGGCAGCGTCGACAATTCTTTTTGATCTTCGACATCGATCACGCGAATCGAACGGTCGTCGGCATCCGCGACGTAGGCGACGCGCCGCCCGTCGACGTTCGCGAGGACCACCCCGGCCCCCGCACGACCCCCGATGCGCTCGACCTTTGGGCCAGCGAGCGGCGTCGAGGCGACCGCGGTTTCGGGCGATCGGTGCGCGCTGACCGATCCATTGTTTGCGGAATGCATGCAACCGGAGGCGGATGCTGCAAGTGCTGAAAACCCCAGAATTCCAGCGTTTCGTGAAAGGAATGTCGCCATCGCACAAAGGAACGCCGTGCTCACGGGAATCGATTCCGAAAAAAAAAGAAGAAGCGCTGTGACGAATGCGCGGGCCTCGCGACTATGTCTTCGTGGAAAGGGAACAGCGCTTCCGAGACTTGCTCGAGACGCACGGGTCGGCGATTTACCGCCTCGCCGTCTTTCGTGAGCGCGACCCGAGCGCGCGTGCCGATCTGCAACAAGAGATCGCGCTCGGGCTGTGGCGCGCGCTCGAATCGTTTCGTGAAGAGTCGAGCGAGCGCACGTGGGTTCTCCGCATTGCGCACAACATTGCCGCCACCCACGCCATCAAAGCGCAGACGCACAAAAGGCGAATCGAAGACTTGAAGCTCGAAAACTCAGTCGCGCCGGCGCAGCAAAATCGCACACCGGAATCGGAGGCGATCGGTCGCGCGCAACTGGGTCGGCTCGAAGAAAGAATTCGCGCGCTCGATCTGATTTCGCAACAGATCGTGCTGCTTCATCTCGAGGGTTTGTCGACGCAAGAAATCGCGGAGACGACCGGCCTTTCTACGACCAACGTCACAACCAAGCTTTCGCGGCTGCGCACGGCGCTCGCCGCATCTCAATCGGAGGAGCCATGAATCAAAACGACGATGAGCTTCGCCGCCTTTGGCAGTCCAATGAACCGGAGAAGAAAATGAACACGATCATTTCCATCGCAGAAATTCGACAGCAGTCATTCGCCTTCGAACGCAAAATGCGCTTCCGAAATTTGCGTGAGTACGCGGCGGCATCCATCGTCGTCGTCGCGTTCGGCTGGCGTGCATTTCACGCGCACTCGTGGCTGGAGGCCGCTTCATGCATCGAGCTGGTCGGTGCTGCGATTTGGATTACGTCGGCGCTCCTCAAAAGCGCGCTGCCCGATCCTGGTCCGAACGCGACGCTGAAGCAGGTCTTGGATTTTCACCGATCGCAAATGGACCGGCAAATCAAGCTGCTTTCGCGGGTGATGGTTTGGTACTTGGCGCCGATCGCGGTCGGTCTCACCGGACTTTTGATTGCCGACGCGATGCGACTCGGCTTTACGCCGATCATCGTCAGCACGACGATCGTGTTCGTCGCGCTCTTCGCCTTGATCGCGATCCTGAATAAACGAGCGGCAGCGAAGCTCGAAAAAGACCGAGCCTTGCTGCCGCGAGGTGAGGATTTCTAGACGCCTGCGCGAAGCTCGGCTTGGGCGTCGTTCTTCTGAATTACTTCGCGACGATCTCGACCTTGAGATTCGCAGAGACGCCCGGAACGAGCTTCACAGCGACTTCGTAGTTTCCAACGGCGCGGATCGCTTCTTTGAGGTGCATCTTCTTCTTGTCGAAGGTGGCGCCCGCCGCAACTGCTGCCGCGTGGATGTCCTTCGCGGTGACGGATCCGAAAAGCTTGCCGTCGTCGCCGACCGGACGCGCGATCTTGATCTTGAGTCCTTCGATCTTTGCGGCGACGTCCTGCGACTCTTTCTTCAGCTTCTCGTTGCGAACGACCGCGACCGCTTTTTCATGCGTGATGCGGTTGATCTGCGCCGTCGTTGCCGGAACAGCGTGGCCGCGCGGCAAGAGAAAATTGCGGGCGAAACCCGGGCGAACTTTCACGAGCTCGCCGGACGCGCCGACGTTCTCCATGTCTTCGCGCAAAATGACTTGAATGGTTGTTCCCATGGTCGTGCTCCTTGGCCTTAGGCGGTCACGGTGAAGGGCAAAAGCGCGATGTTGCGAGCGCGCTTGATCGCCTGGGTGACTTTGCGTTGATGGAGCGCGCAGTTTCCGCTGATGCGACGCGGTACGACCTTGCCGCGATCCGAGATGAAGTACTTGAGCCCCTGCGGATCTTTGTAATCGACGACGTCGACCTTGTCCGCGCAGAACTTGCAGACGCGCTTTTTGCCGGTGCGGCGGCGTCCGGGTGCATCTTGATTGAGGTCCGGCGTGCGTCCGAAATCTTTGTCGTCGTCGTACGCGTTGTTGGAAATGACAGAGCTGGGCTTGTTCACTTGTCACCGTCCTTCGTCGTCGTCGAGCTGGCGCTGGGCGCGGCGGCCGGAGCTTCTTTTTCAGTCTTGTCGGCCTTGTCAGCCTTGTCAGCCTTGTCGCTGTTCGGGCTTTCTTCGTCGGCGTCTGCGCTGCCGGCGGCCGTGAACTCTTCACGATCCTCGCGGTCGTAGCTGCGCGAACGCGGGCCATCGTTCATGTCGAGCAGACCGAGCGAGCGCTCACGCGACTCTTTCTCTTCTTCTTCGACCGGCAGCTCGAGACGAGCCATCTTCACTTCTTCCGGATCGACCGTGATTTCGCCCTTGATGTCGTGCTGCGTCTGAACGGTCTGGAATTTCAGGACCGAGTCCTGGAGCTTCAAGTTGCGCTCGACTTCTTGAACGAGGCCGCCTTGGCCCACGTACTTCACGAAGACGTAAACGCCCTTCTTCTGCTTCGCGACGGGATACGCGAGCTTGCGGCGTCCCCAGGCTTCCACCTTGGTGAGCTTGCCGCTTTCACGCGCGACCACTTCACTCACGCGTGCTTGAACTTTTTCCGCCGTGTCGGCGTCGACGTCACCACGAAGGATGTAGATGGTTTCGTATTCCTTCGTCTTGAGCGCCTGATTTGTCGTCGGATCTGCCATTTGAATTTCCTTATGAGCTTGGAGAGCAAAAAAGGCGAGCTAGTGAGCCCTCTTGTTGCTGCTCTCCGCGGCCCACGGACAATGCCGTGAGCAAGGGGCCGCGTACTTAGCACGAGGAAAAACGCGCGTCTCGCAGGATCATGTTTTTTTCGGCTCGGCTTTCGTCTGGACGCCTGCGCGTAGCTCGGCTTTCGTCTGGACGCCTGCGCGTAGCTCGGCTTTCGTCGTGTCTTGGGGCCCGTTGCGGGGGGGCGCCTTCGCGTTGAGACGATTCATGGCCGAATTGACGCCTTCTTTGACGATGGCGGTTGCGGCGGCCACTGCCTTTTCCACGACCCCGCCCAGCTCGGCTTTTTCGCTCGAATCGAAATTCCCGAGCACGTAGTCGGCGACGTCGCCGCGAAATCCAGGAGGCGGTCGACCGATG
>JBDTFL010000315.1:0-8891 GCA_039937955.1 Polyangiaceae bacterium
ATCGGAAGAGCGCCGCGAGCCACGCCAAGAGCCTTAAGCTCCAGTGCCGTGATCGCCAGACATTTAGGTCGAGCTGTCGCGACTCCGTGAGATCTCGTTCGAAAGAATCATGAACGAGCTTGGCGAGCTCCTCGGAGTCGACGGCGATGTCGCATTCGAGATCGAATCGCCACGACAACGCATCCAAGTTGTGACTGCCGATCATGGTGAGCCGACCATCGAAGATCGCGGTTTTGGAGTGAAGAATGCGGGGCAGATACGCGAAGACTTCCGCACCGTCGGTGAGCAGACGTCCATAAAGGGAGCTCATGGCGAGCCCAGCCACGAAAACATCGGAGTGCTCTGGCACCAAGATTCGCACACGCACACCTTTTCGGGCCGCTTGCCGGATCGCGTACAGAAAAAGAGGTCCGGGCAAGAAGTAAGCGTTGGCGATGTCGATCGACTTCGTCGCCTGTCGGATCGCGCGCAAGTAAGCGCGGCGAATGGCACGATTGGGGCGAGGCTCGATCGTGTTGGTCAGAACGCGCACGCGGCTCGGTTGAATAGGTCGCAGCGTGATCGCTGCCGCGGGAATGCCTGAAAGCTTTTGCCAGACGTCGAGGAAAGCCGCGCGGAGCATTTGTGCCGGCTCGCCGTGCACTTCGATCGCATCATCACGCCAAGCATCTTGCGGCGCATCGGGGGGTGCCCAGGCCTCACCGATGTTGATGCCCCCTGCAAAACCGCAGGACTCATCGACGATGAGCATCTTGCGATGATCCCGGTTGAAAATGTGACGCGGTCGAAAGCCATGACTGAAGGGCGAAATCGGCGAGAACTGCCGCACAATCACGCCGGCGTCGATTGCGAGCTGCCAAAAGTGTGAGCCCGTCTCGAAGCTGCCGATGAAATCGTAGAGGACGAAAACGCTCACACCTTGCTTCGCGCGTTCCGCGAGCGCGTCGCGAAATTGGCGACCGACGCGGTCTGCACCGATCCAATACATCTCGAGCAAGACCTCTTTTTTGGCGCAAGCGATCGCAGCAAGCATCGCCGGAAAAGCAGAAGTGCCGTCGCGTAGATGCCGCACCCGTGCACCATCGACATCGACCCATTCACTGGGGAGATCGAGTCGCGTGTCCGTGGAAGAAGGTGAAGACGTCGTCAATGCGGTGAATTGGCAGAAACCCGCGATTGCAAAAATGCGACGAGCGCGTCGAGCTCTTCGGGTTTCAACATTCCTGCGAAGGCGGGCATGTTGCGTCCGCCATTCGAGATGCGAACGATCATCTCGTCGCGCGTGAGCTGTTCGCCGATGCGCGACAGGTTAGGGCCACGTCGCCCTCCTTGTCCGGCGATGAGATGACAGTTGAGGCACGCGCGGTCGTGGAACAGTCGCGCGCCGTCGGCGACAGGACCAGTCGTTGCACCGACGACCTCGGCCGAAAGTGGCGGAGCGTCGAACTTCGGTGACCATGGCGATTGCGTTCCGAGTCGCCAAAGTGATCCGATCATGACTACCGTCGCAATGCACAGTGCCACCGCCCAGGGACGACGCCGCGCGCTTCGCTCTCCTTTGTTGGACAATAGTGGCGGAGAAAAGAGCAGCGCACCGATGAACAGCGGCACGAGCAAAATTACATAGGTCTCGATACTGGGAGGGCAGACTGCGAGCACCGCGAAGTACCAGAGGAGATACCAATCTGGTCGCGGGTCGGCGTTGACGAGGCTGGGGTCGGGCGGTCGGTCCAACATGGGCGGACCGAAGATCCACGCGAGGAGAACTATGCCCATGATCATCGCGAAGACGAAGACGGCGTCGCGCCAGGCAGCGTCTGGCCAGAATGGAACGCCGTCCTTCTCGAGGTGCTTCTCGTATTTCTTTCGATAGGTCTTAGGGTCGACCAGCTCGCCCGGGACCGGTGGCTCGGAGATGCCGTGACGAAGGACCAGAAAAACGTGGAGACCGACGAACGCGAACATCATCGCGGGGATCAAGAAGACGTGAATCGCGAAAAATCGGCTGAGCGTGGCGCCGCCAATCGTGTCTCCACCCAAAATGAAACGCGCCATCGATTTACCGATGAATGGCGCGCGTCCGGCTTGCTCCGCTCCGACGACTACTGACCAGGTCGCGTTTTGATCCCAACGCAGAAGCTGGCCGGTAAATCCCATGCCGAGCGTGAAGACCAAGAGCAGAACGCCGGTCATCCAGTTCATCTCGCGCGGAAATTTGTACGAGCCCGAAAGATAAACTTGACCCATGTGCAGGCCGACCATGAGAACCATCGCCGACGCGCCGTAGTAATGAAGGCCGCGCAAAAATCTTCCGAAGGGGGCCTCGTTCGTGATGAAGAGAAGCGTGTCGTAAGCTTGCGACGACGACGCGATATAGGAAAACGCGAGGGTCACGCCGGTCACGACTTGCAGCATGAAGGCGGCGAGCGTGGCGCTGCCGAAGACGTACCACCAGCGTGCGCCGCGTGGCACCGGATGACGCGCGATCGGAAGGATGACTGCCGAAATTCCGAGGCGGTCGTCGATTACCGCCCATAAGGTTTTGAGAAGAGCGAGCATTAACCATCAACCAATCGGGATCGCGTCGGTGTGGATCTCGACGTCGTCTGCGTTGATGCGGACCGGGTAACGCGTCAGCGGATGGGGCGGTGGTCCGGCGGCCACACTGCCGTCGGCGTAATAGACACCACCATGGCAGGGGCACATGAACAGCTGCGCGTCAGCGAGCCACCTTACGGGGCACCCGAGGTGTGCGCAGTTCACTGAAAACGCGATGAAGTCGGTTTCGCTCACGCGACGCAACCACGCCGACGATTTTGCAGTCACGCCGGCCCATGCAAGAGGCGATGCGTCCACGAAGGCGACGTTCACCGTTTCGCCGATTTTGAAGGCCGTGAGCTTTCCGACCGCGCGCCACGTACGCGGGGTGTCGCTGAGTAATGGCGCAATCACGAAGCCGATCACCGGACCACCCACGGCCACAGCACCACATGCTGCCAGGGCAAAGCTGACGCGCGCCAAGACGCGTCGCCGGTTGATCATTTCGGGTGACGCGGCCACTTCCGGAACGTGCCCGTCGTCTTTTTCGACCTTAATGTTCGTGTCCGAGCTCGTGGACTCAGGTCCTTTTTTCTTTTCTTCACTCATGTCGGATCTCTCCAATCCAGCCGTAGAGCGAAACTGCAAGAAGAACGACCCCAACGCCGAGAACGATGGGCGACGACACGAACCCCCACGCAAAGAGCATGATGCCGGAAGCGGTGCCTAACGGCCAGGCTGTGGATCGAGGGATATTTACGGGTCGCGGTGCGTTCCATTCATCGCGATGCGTCACGGGATTCACGGGGTCGCTCATGAGAGTGCTCCTCCGTTTGAGCCGAGCTCATGACGGTCTTCGCGATAGAGACGCCTTACAGCGCCGAGAATGGCAACGCCATATACGGCGCAAGACGGTACCCACATGAGAAGGCCTCCGAGCTGTTGATCTCTTGCCGCACTCAGGCCCCAGTCGTTGCGCAGGACGGGCATCACTCCGAAACGATCTACCGGGTGCGCAAAGATGGAGCACACCTCGACGGGCGAGAAGGTGATGATGACGCCGAGCATCGTGCACGCAATGCAGGCCGTGAACAAGTAGAGGATGGTTGCGAGAGGAGCCAAGCGATCGATCGCGCGCGGGGCGAGCACTGGCCACCAGAAGGCCGTGCCCATAACCAGAAGAGAGATCTCTTGAAGGCCGTGCACGAGTCCGTTCTGTGCAGCCGCATTGCACAATGTTTGCTCGTGCCAGAGCCACATCGCGCTCACCCCTAACCCCCACGGAATAGCTGGATGGCGCAAAGCGAATTCACTGGCGCTCCTCGCGCGCGTGGGACGCGCTTCGTTCAACGACATCAATGCGAGCGGAGGAACCACGAGCAGGAGCAAGAGATGCTGCAGCATATGCGCGCTGAAGAGGTATCCATCAGCCAGACCGGCTACGGGCGACACCATCGCGATGGCTCCGAAGAGGAGGGCGGTCGCGAAAAGTGCCGTGCGCGGGGTCATGCGATTGGCTTGCGAGCGCGCATACAAAAAGGTCGAGATGATCGCCAGGGCAATGGCCAAGGGATCGATCTTCCAAAGACCAGAAAAAATTCCCAGGGTGGTCATCGAGATGCTCTCACGTAGACGACGTAGAAAACGACCAACCACACGACATCGACGAAATGCCAGTACAGGCCCACGCTTCGAAGCAGAGACGTGCTTTTGTTCTTGAAGTCGCCGGCGAGCGTTCGCGCCAAGACCACCCCTAACGCGATCAACCCTAAGGTAACGTGCAGCCCGTGGAAGCCGGTCAGCGTGAAGAACGTGGTCGCGAAGAGATTGCTGTTCACCACGATGCCGCGTTCGAAGAGCCCACGATACTCGTTCGCTTGGCCGAGCATGAAGACAACGCCGAGGACGATCGTCGCGACGAGCCAACTCACCGCCGCGACATGACGACGCTTTTCTAGGGCTTTTTCCGAGAAATAAAGCGTGAGGCTGCTCGAGACGAGACACGCGGTGAAGAGGCCCGTGCGCTTCATGTCGAGAGAGCCCGCGGCCGTCGGTCCCCCGGCGGGCAAGCTCGCGTTGAAGAAAATGAACGCGATGATGAGTATGACGAAAAAGCCGGTTTCCGACGCGACGAAGGTCCAGACGGCGACCATGGATTTGTCGAACGACATATCCTTTGGAGGCTCGAGGGCATGCGTCGAGTCCGAAGGGTGGTCGAGATCCCATAAGGGGCGTCGGCCGTAGATCGGCGGCACCTCAGTGAAGTTGTCATGCGGCGGCGGCGAGGTCGTTGCCCATTCTAGCGTCCAAGCCTCCCAAGGATTGTCACCGGCCAAGGCGCCGCGTTTGATGCTGAGGAAAATATTCGCGACGAATACGAGTGATGCCAAGCCCATGATGCCCGCACCGACAGTGGAGATCATGTTGAGCGTTCCCCAATAGGGGAGATCGGGATACGTGAACACGCGCCGCGGCATGCCCAAGATGCCCAAGAAGTGTTGGACGAAGAAGGTGGCGTTGAAGCCGACCACCATCATCCAAAAGTGCACCTTGCCAAGTCGCTCGGAGAGCAGGCGTCCGCTCATCTTCGGGAACCAGTAGTAAGTTGCGGCCATCAACGCGAAGGCGGTTCCGCCGAAGAGAACGTAGTGGAAGTGCGCGACGACGTAATAACTGTCCGTCACTTGCCAGTCGATCGGGGCGACCGCGAAAGTGATGCCGCTGAGACCGCCGATCACGAATTCCACGAGAAAAGCAGTGGCAAACAGCATGGCGGTGGTGAAGCGAATGGAACCGCCCCACATCGTGGCGATCCAGTTGAAGATCTTGATGCCAGTGGGAACCGCAATCAGCATGCTGCTCGCGGTGAAGAACATGTCGGCCGTGTGACCCAAGCCCACCGCGAACATATGGTGCGCCCATACGCCGAAGCTCAGTACTGCAATGGCAACGGTCGAGGCCGCGACGAGCTCGTAACCGAAGATGGCCTTGCGGGAGAACACCGGAATAATCTCCGAGATCATTCCGAAAGCCGGAAGCGCCATGATGTAGACCTCAGGGTGCCCGAAGGTCCAAAAGAAGTGCTGCCAAAGCAGGACGTTGCCGCCCTCCGATGCCAAGAAAAAATGTGCGTCGAGCTGCCGGTCGATGAGCAACATGACGAGCGCGGCGTTCAAGACGGGGATGGCGAGGATGATCAAGAACGACGTGACGAACGTCATCCACACGAAGAGCGGCAACCGCGTGATCAAAAGACCGGGCGCGCGCAATGTGAGAATGGTAGCGATGAGATTGATGGCGGTGCTGACCGACCCGATACCGAGGACGAGGATTGCCAAGATCCAGTAGTCGGTCCCTTGGGTCGACGAGAACGGCGTCTCGCTCAGCGGTGCATAACTGAACCAACCTGCGGACGGCGCTCCACCGGTGAGCGCGCTGAAATGCAGCAAAAACCCGCCCAACGGGAAGAGCCAAAAGCTCATCGCGTTCATGCGCGGAAACGCCATGTCGCGTGCGCCGATCATCAGCGGCACGAAGTAATTTCCGAACCCGACCAAGGTCGGCATGACCACGAGAAAAATCATCGTGGTGCCATGCATCGTGAAAATCTGATTGTAGGCTTCCGCGGAGATGAGCGCGCTGTTCGGTCGGGCAAGCTGGAGCCGCAAGATCATTGCCTCGGTGCCACCGATCGCGAAAAAGAAGAGCGCGGTCAAAAGGTACAGAATGCCGATGCGCTTGTGATCGACGGTGCCGACCCACGAAAAAAGCCCGCTCTCCTCGGCGTTGACAGGGCGATGCTCGAGCGGCGAAAGAGCGACGCTCATTTCAGTGTCTCGAGATAGGTGACGAGATCATTGACCTCGGGATCCGTAAGATTGAGGTTAGGCATATGACACCCTTGCTTGACACCTTGAGGGTCGCGCAGCCAGTGCGCGAGATCTGCTGGTGTGTTACCGATGACACCCGCCCCTAAAGTTTTGCGCTCGGCGAGATGTGTGAGACTGGGAGCGACGCGAGCGTCGTGAGCGCTTCCTGCGACTGCATGGCAGTTGATGCAGGTTTTTTCTTGGAATACTTTTGCGCCTCGAGCAGCGGCTTCGTCGCTAGAAAGCGCGGAGGCAGGATGGCTCTCGTGCGCGAGCCAGGCGTCGAACTCCGCTTGCGGCTCGGCGATGACCAAAATGCGCATCCACGCGTGCTCCACTCCGCAATACTCGGCGCAGGTTCCGACGTAAGGGCCTGGTGCATCCGCCTCCATCCAGATAAATCCGGGGTGGCCCGGGATTGCGTCGATCTTGCGAGCGAGCTGCGGGACCCAAAAATCGTGAATCACGTCCGCCGACTCGATGCGCACCAAAACCTTACGGCCGACCGGAATGTGGATTTCGTTCGCGGTGACAGCGCCTTCTTTGTAGGTCGCTTCCCACCACCATTGATGACCGACGACCACGAGATCCGGCTCGCGATCGACGGGCGGATCGGCCGCGCCAACGGTCCGCGCGGTGAGAATGAAAAGCAGCACCAGGATACCGAGAGGAACGGCGGTCCACACAGCCTCAAGCCGTTTATTGCCTGGATTTTCGGCGGGCGCAGGATCACCAGGCCGCGCGCGAAAACGCACGACGCAATAACCGACGAGCACTGCGACGAGCAGGCCGATCGCAGCGCACACCACCAGTGTCTGCGCGAAAAGAACGGAAATCGCGCGAGCTTCCGGCGAGTGCGGATCAAAAACGGGCGGCATGCTCATCAGCTACAGCGGAGGGTAGACGTGCTTGCGAGGCGGTGTCGATCTCCTTCGCGCCGACTTGCGCAACATCTGAGCGAGTTGCGCAAAACGTGCACCGCTTGATCCGATTGCGCACGGATCGGGAGCGTCAGCGAAACGGCTCGCCGTATGCATCCCTACTCGATTGGATCTCGCGATTTCGACGAAAGAAGATCATCCATGCTCGAACGATTGAACGATTTACCGCCCGGTGTCGAGGGCGTGCGCGCAAGCGGTAAGGTTACGGTGGAAGACTACGAACGCAGCCTTAGGCCTCTGCTCGAAGAGGCAAGGCGCGACGGTCGGCGCGTTCGATTTCTCTACGAGATCGCCGCCGACTTCGAGGGCTTCACTGCGGGCGCGGCCTGGGACGACACTCGGATCGGCATCAGATACATGCGACGTTTCGCGGCGTGTGCGGTGGTGACCGACGTGGGTTGGATGCGCGAAGCGACCCGATTCGCCGGTGCGTTCATGCCGTGTCCGACGCACGCGTTCTCGATTGCAGGACGAGGCGAGGCCATTTCGTGGCTCGCGTCATTTACGGAGCAAAGCATTTCCTATCGCCTTCTACCCGAGCACGGCATCGTGGTGGTGGAGCTCAAATCCGCCTTGCGCGCCGAGGATTTCGACGCGCTGTCTGCGACGGTAGATTCGTGGCTCGAAGCGCACGCCGAGCTTCGCGGCATCGTGATCCACGCGCGAGAATTTCCTGGGTGGGAAAATTTCGCGGCGTTCGTCCATCAAATTCGATTCGTTCGCGATCATCATCGCGAGATCCACCGCGTCGCCGTTGCGGCAGGCGGGGTTGCGGCGAACATCGCACCACGACTCGCTGAGCACTTCATCAAAGCGGAGATCAAGCACTTCGACTACGATGCATTGGACGAGGCCTTGGCCTGGGTGAAAGCCTGACGTCGCAAATGAAAATTCTGGTTCCGATTGATTTCTCGCCCGGCTCTCGCCCGGTCGTCGATCACGCGCTGGCGCTTGCGAAGTCACTCGCGGGCACGGTGACGCTGCTTCATGTCTTCGATGCACCCACGGCAATGAGCGGAATCGTCCCCGGTTCCGACGACGGGAACGACGACCGCAGCGCTCGAGGCAATGCCCAACGGCGCCTAGAGTCGCTGATTGCTTCGGTCGACCCGCGCGAGGTGCGCCTCGAGACGGATGTTCAAGAAGGCTCGCCGGTCGACACGATCCTAACGCGCGCAATCGCCGGCAAGTTCGATCTGATCGTAATGGGAACCCACGGACGAACCGGCATCGCTCACCTGCTGATGGGAAGCGTCGCAGAAGGTGTGATGCGGCGCGCACCGTGTCCCGTGATGACCTTGAATCTGCCCAAGCGATAAAACGCTTTCTCTTTGCTGAATTTCGTGACGTCGACGACGTCGAGATCGATTCGTACGTCAGCTCGCGACTTATGATTAACCTAATGGGTTGACATAGACACGTCGGTGCCATGGACACTGCGAACGTCCACGACTCCCCAAAGCATCGAGCGGTCATGCTTGGCGAGGTTGTTGGTCACGTTCTCGGAGGGCTCACCGAAGCTTCGTGTCACGACTATCGCGTG
>JBDTFL010000316.1:0-5043 GCA_039937955.1 Polyangiaceae bacterium
CCTTGGTTTGGGGATTTCGTGTTTCGAGAATCGTGGCCCCCTCGGCTCGCGGTTCATGATCTCATTGCTTCGCAAGCAACAGGCCACACCCACATCACGCACTTTCCCCGCTTTTTCGGCGATTTGACGATCGATCTGCGCGTGTCATCTCGCCACTACGGGGCAAACTCGGAGCAAAAACGAGGCTTCAGCTGATGGCACATCGCTTGAAGTAATGCCTCGTCGTGACGACTCGAATCGCAGACCCGAAGACGAAGATTGCCACGGCGACGACTGCCGCTTCGGTCCATGCATCCCAAGCTCGCTCCTCTCCCTGCTCGGCGGTGTCGCAAGCGTGGCTGCGCGTTTCCATGACGCTCAATCCAACGACCGACAAATTCGGAACCCCAACCGTCACCGCGTGGCGTCAGTCGTACGACTGCGTCGATTCGCAGTAAAAAACGCGAATCGAAATCGCTCGGTAATTCTCGAGTGAGCTACTCGGCGGAATCTTCGTCGTTTCGCGTGTGTGAGTCCGCTGCGCGCTTCTTCATCTTGCGATCGACGATGCGGCGTTTCAGCGGACCGAGGTGATCGATCATGAGCACGCCTTGTAGGTGATCACTCTCGTGTTGCACGGCGACCGCGAGTAATCCGTCGGCCTCGATCGTGAAGCTCTTGCCGTCGCGGCCGAGCGCACGCACCTTGATGCTTGCTGCGCGGTCTACGTCCTCGCTCACGCCGGGAAAGCTGAGACATCCTTCGTTCCAGCTGATCTCGTCGTGGAGCTCCAAGATTTCCGGATTGATGAAGACGCGCAAATCGCTCGGCTCGTCCTCGCCCGCGCAATCGACGATGAAGAGTTGGAGCGCTTCTCCGATTTGGGGTGCCGCGAGACCAACACCCGGCGCCGCGTACATGGTCTCGGCCATGTCGTCGATGAGCGTCTGCACCTCTGTGCTGGCGATTTCCGCGGCCGACAACGCTTTGCCCTTATTTCGAAGGCGTTTGTCGGGGTAGTGCAAAATGGTTCGGATAGCCATGACGTCCCTAAATGTAACTCATAAGTAGCGACCAAGCTTGGTCGCGTCCAGGCCCGGCCTCATGCGTCGTGCTCGGCGTGCGTCCGCTCCGGATACAAGAGCGGGCCGAACACGTGCGCGTCGGTGCCGCACAATTCCCAAACCGGATTGGCGATGCGCGGTGCGTCTTGCGGTTTGTCGGGACCGGCCCAGTCGACCGCGCCCGGGCGACCACGAGGACCGAGCAACGTGGGCGCGATGAACGCATGCAGCTCGTCGGCAAGTCGGGCCGCGAGAAGGCTGCCGGCGAGCTCGGCGCCGCCTTCGACCATCATCGTGACGATGCCACGTGCCGCGAGCAGATGAAGCGCGCCGGTGACGTCGATGCGACCTTCAGCGGAGCTTGGTGCACGCAAGACCTCGACGCCGTGTGCGACCAGATCTTCTTCGGCCGAAGTCGATGCGTCGGCATTGCAAATGACGAGCGTGGGAACCTCGCGAGCGCTTTCGACGAGGCGTGATTTCACGGGCAAACGCAATTTCGTGTCGAACACGATGCGAAGCGGGCTAGGTCCTGGCGCGTCGCGTACGGTCAAACGTGGGTCGTCCATGATCGCGGTGCCGATGCCGATCGCGACGGCGTCGTGCATCGATCGCAATGCGTGAACGCGCGCGCGTGCGTCGGATCCGGTCAGCCATTTCGATGCGCCGGTGCGCGTGGCGATGCGGCCGTCGAGTGACAGCGCGAGCTTGAGCGACAAATACGGCAACGACTGCGTGACGAATTTCGTCCACGGCGCGATGAGCTTGCGCGCTTGCTCTTCGCAAATGCCGGTCGTGATTTCGATGCCGGCCTCGCGCAATTTTTCCAAGCCGCCGCCGTCGACGTGCGGGTTCGGATCACGAACGCCCGTGACGACACGCGCGATTTTCGCGGCCAAAATCGCGTCGGTGCACGGTGGCGTGCGGCCGTGATGATTGCAGGGCTCGAGCGTGACGTAGAGCGTTGCGCCTTTTGCTTTGTCACCCGCGAGCTTGAGCGCGGCGACCTCCGCGTGATCCTCACCTGCGCGATCGTGATGCGCGGCGCCGACGATTTCGCCGTTCAGCACGACGATGGATCCGACGTGCGGGTTCGGAGACGGGTGCCCCTTTTTCCCCTCTTCGAGCGCGCGTGTCATCCACGTCACGTCGTCAGTCACGACGGGAGCCCCCGGCGCGGCGACGACGACCGCAGTATGGGCGCCGCTCTTTTTACGTGTTGCTCCGGTGGCGCTCACGACACGTTCTCCGGTGCGACTTCTCGATCGGTGATGGGCGGTGGCGCTGGATTGTGACCGACGGGAATCCCGCCCTCGGGGCTCGTCGTGCGTGAATCGCGCGCGACCTTCTCGACTTCTTCGCGAAGCTCGTCGATGTCGCGGAAGCTGCGATAGACGCTCGCGAAGCGCACGTACGCAATGTCGTCGAGCTGGCGAAGCGACTGCATCACCGCTTCACCCATTGCGATCGCCGAGACCTCTTTTTCGCCCGAGTCGATCAGATCGCTTTCGATGCGCGTAACGGCTGCTTCGATTTGCTCGAGCGAAATAGGTCTTTTTTCACACGCTTTTCGGAAGCCCAACAAAACTTTTTGGCGGTCGAAGGCTTCGCGGCGGCCGTCTTTTTTCACGACGTGCGGCAACACCTCTTCGACGCGTTCGTGCGTCGTGAAGCGCCGCTCGCACTTTTCGCATTCGCGACGACGACGCGTGACATCACCAACCGCAGACAAACGCGAGTCGGTGACTTTGCTCTCGAGATGCGCGCAAAATGGGCAGCGCATTATCCGGCGTCCTCGATCTTACCGATGCGCCGAACATGCCGCTTGTCGCCACTGAAAGGTGTCGTCAAAAATGTTTTCACGATTTCCCACGCGAGCCCCACGCCGAGCACGCGCCCACCGATCGTAAGCACGTTTGCGTCATTGTGCTGTCGGCTGTAGCGCGCGGTGAAGACGTCGGAGCAGTTGACGGCGCGAATTCCGGGATGACGGTTCGCCGACATCGACATGCCGACGCCCGTGCCGCAGATCAAAATCCCGCGGTCGTAACGGCCTTCGATGATGCCGCGCGCGGCGAGGTGCGCGAAATCCGAGTAGTCGCACGTCTCACTGGTCTGCGTTCCGATGTCGGTCACCGTGTAGCCACCCTCGCGCAATCCGTCGACGAGCTCTTTCTTGAGGTCGAGCCCGCCGTGGTCCGAACCGAGGACAAGTCGTTCGCTCATTGCTTTTCCGTCGCCGTCTTTCGTGTCTTGTGGCTGAGGACTGAAGCTTAATTCTAATTGTCCAAACGAGAGAAGATGAGTGAGCAGTTCGTGCCGCCGAAGCCGAACGAGTTGTTCAAGGCATGCCGGACGCGTCGCTCACGCGCCGTATTGGCGACGTAGTCGAGCGTGCATTCCGGATCTTGGTCATCCAAGTTGATGGTCGGCGGAATTTTTCCTTCCGCGATCGCGAGCACGCAGATGGCGCTTTCAACTGCGCCAGCCGCACCGAGCAAGTGGCCCATCGCCGATTTTGTAGAGCTGACCCAAAGTTTTTTGTCGGTAGCGCTGTTGCCGAATACCGCGGAAATTGCGCGAGATTCGTTGATGTCGCCGATTTGCGTCGAGGTGCCGTGCGCGTTCACGTAGTCGACCTGGTCGGAGTTGATGCCTGCATCCTTGAGCGCCATTTTCATGGAGCGTTGCGGGCCTTCCAAGCTGGGCGACGTGAGGTGGTAGGCGTCGCTCGATGCCCCGTAGCCAGTGAGCTCGGCGTAAATTTTTGCGCCGCGTTTTTTCGCGTGCGTGAGCGACTCGAGAACCAAGATGGCGGCGCCTTCACCGCACACGAAACCGTCGCGGCCTTTGTCGAACGGGCGGCTCGCGCGTTTCGGATCGTCGTTGCGTTTCGACAGCGCCATCATCGCTTCGAATCCGCCAATGCAAACCGGCGTGATGGTCGCTTCAGCGCCGCCCGCGAACATGACCTGCGCGCGACCGCGGCGGATCCATTCTGCGGCTTCACCGAGAGCATGCGCGCCGCTCGAGCATGCGCTGGTCGTCGCGAAGCTCGGACCGCGCAGGCCGAGGGCCATCGAGATCTGTCCCGCAGCCATATTCGCGATGATTCCGACGATCGAATAGGCGCTGATCTTCGACGAGCCTTTTTCGGTGAGCACCTCTTTGGTGCGCTCGAGCGTTTGCAAACCGCCGAGGCCGACACCGACGAAGGTTCCCGCTTCATCGCGCTCTTCATCCGAGAGCTCGAGCTTGGCGGCTTCTTGCGCGAGCTTGGCCGAAGCCAAGGCGAACGCAGTGAAGCGGTCCATCTCCTTGAGCTTCTTTTTTTCGATCCATTTCAGCGGGTCGAAATTCTTGACCTCACCGCCGATACGAACGCGGAAGTTGGTGGGGTCGAATTGCGTGATCTTGTCGACACCGCTCTCCCCATTGAGCAACGCACGCCACGACTCCTGCGTGCCGATGCCCACGGGGGTCACCATGCCGATACCTGTAACTACGACGCGTTCCATGGCTTATTTCCGCGGTGTCTTAGTACTTCAGCGCCACCGTGTCGAGGAAGTCGTGCCGTAAACCTATTGCGCGCCACAACGCCGGCGTTGGTCGCTGAGCGCAGTCCTCACGCACAAAAGTGCATTCCGGTCTGTGCTCGCTCCCGCCTTGGCCCTACGGCGCTCATTACGGTTTCCGGCCCAACTTCCACTAACGTGGAAAAGCTTACTTTTTCGCGTGTTTTTCGACGTAGTCGATCGCGTCTTGGACAGTCCGGATTTTCTCGGTGTCTTCGTCCGGAATGTCGATCTCGAACGCTTCTTCGAAGGCGAGCACGAGCTCGACCAGGCCGAGTGAGTCGGCGCCGAGATCATCGATAAACGATGATTCGGGCTTGATGTCTTTCTCGTCGACATCGAGCTGCTCTTTGATGATTCGCTTTACCTCGGCGGGGATGTCCTGAGCCATGCGTGCCTCGTATCAGAAAAACGTTTCGATTCGG
>JBDTFL010000317.1:0-6275 GCA_039937955.1 Polyangiaceae bacterium
CGCCAAAAATAAATCTTCCAGCTGCTCCACCGCCGGCACCAGCGAGCAGATGAAATATTCTTCGCGGAACCAAACCAAGTGACGCGCGCCGGTGAACGCGAGCTCGAGCGCGCTCATGCCCGACAGCACCGCGCCACCGATCCGAATCGCAGGCGGAACTGCGGGGATGATTTCGAGACCGCCTTTGGATTCGGGCGCCACGTAAATGGGCGGCGCAGTCATGCCGAGCGTGGCCGCCGACCAACCGAGCGCGCGCACGACGCTGACCGTCGAGGATGTGGGATCGTGCTTCTTTTTCGGGTCGAGCTTAGGCAGCGTCTTGTTTTTTCGCATCGCCGTCATGCGCGCCAAGAGCACCGCCGACGCGACCACGGAAAAGATTTCGCCGGTCGTTCGATCTTGATCTGGATGGTAGAGAAGATGCCACGCTTCGGCGGTGAGCGGCTGCGCAGGACGCTGAAGTGCCGTGGTTTTGTGCGCGGCCACGATCGCGCGCTCACTCGATGAAGCGAGACCACGACGCGTGAGAACTGCAGCCGCGAGCAATTGCTCGTCGAACGCTTTGCGCTCGCCCATCTCGTTCACGCGATCGTGAAGCTCGTCGAGCTCGGTGCGCGGTGCGCGTAAAAATCGATCCAGCGCCTTGTCTGTCGGAAGCTCGAGCGCCTTCTCCGTTGGCAGCTCGGGGAGCGGCAGCTCGGGTGTGGACTTGGAATAATTCGGATACGTCGGATCGTCTTCTGGCAGAATCGCCGACATCGGCGCGCGCATCGCAGCCTGCGAGTCGGGGCGGCGCGGCGGATGCGACGGCGGCGGAAGAACGCTCGTGCGCTCGGGCGGAGGCAATGTGGCCGGCGCAGAATCGGGCGGCGGTGGAATGCTACGAAGTGCCGCAATTCCGCCAGGTGGGAGCGACGGCGGCGCGCGATCGGCGAGCGTTCCCGGGTCGGGAGCGGATTCATCTTCGTCGGTCAGCGTGATCGACGCGTGCTTGTCGTACGCACGACGCAGCGCTTTTTCCAGACGCGCAAGACGCTCCGGCGGAAGACCGAGCGCGCTTGCCGCAAGATCCAAACGTGCGCGCTCCTGTTCGGAGATGTCGCCCTCGCTCAGCGCCTCGGCATAGAGCGACTCGTACTCAGCTTCGAAATCGCCCGGATGAAAAGTGCCCGTGTCGCCGACCGGATGAAACGAAGGCGCGAACGCGAACGGCTGCGTGTCGGGAGTCTGAAGAAGCGAGTGAGGATCGACCGGCGTGGGCGGTGGACCGAACGGCAACGTCTCGCGAAATGTGATCGGCCCGCTGGACGCAGGTGTCACTTCGTCGTCGTCGTCGCCGCTCATGGTGGGCAGTCAGCTTACGGGACCGAGTGCGCTCTCGTCAGCATTCGAAATCAGATTCGCTACGCCTCAGCACGCAGCAGCTTGTCTTTTTTTTGTCAGTGATACGTACGTCCTGGCGGGCTGTTGCCATCACCGACGTTGTTCTTCGCGTCGTCCACCGAGCCACTCACCGTTTGCGGCGTCCCGGTGAGCGCTTGCGTGAGCGGGTTGATTGCGCCAGCAACCGCCGATGCAGTGTCGAGCGTTTCGTTCACCGAGGATGCAACGCCGGTGTCGGTCGGTGCGTGGAAGCGAACGAGACGCGCTTGCCAACGCTGCTGATACATCGCCATGTCGATCGTGTCGTCGTCGGCCTCGTTGTCGCACGCGTCGCTCGCCCAAACGTCGTCGCAGTCGAAAAACATTTCCGCTTGAGCAAAATACGTCGCGGGCTTCGGTGCTTGTCCGCCCTGACCGAACTTGAATGCGGCCAAGTTGATCTTGTGGACCGCGTCGTTGTCGGAGTACGTGTCCGCGGTCGCGAAGCCGTAGAACTGGAGATAATCGTCGCCGTTCTTCGGCTCTTTCGCGTGATGCGTGCCGTCAGCTCCCTTGTCGCTGTGCTTCCACATGCGCGTGGGCCCGGCTTTCTGCCAGTAACCGGCCTCGTCACCGCCGCCGATGATCTCGCGCTCCGTTGCGCCAAGCAGATGAAGCGCATCTTTGAAGATGCCCGAGAGCGTGCCGCTGCCGGTGAGCGCTGAGTCGTCGCAATAGTACAATTGGAAGAACGTTTCGCTGTCATCGACCTTCGTGGTGAAGAGCATGCCGACCGGCGCCGCATATTTCAAAACTTGCGCGGCGGCACCGAGGAGATTTTCGAGCTCGCCAGCAGCGTAATTGATGAGATGCGAGCACACGTTGCCGACGCGTTCGAACTCGACCGGCAAACCGAGACGCACCTTCGTCGGAGGCGCGGCGGCATCGAGCAGCGCTTCACCAACTCCACTGATGAGACCACCGGCGAGGTTGTTGAGGTTCGTGCCCTTGTTTCCGGCGAGACTTTTGAGGTTCAACTTTTCGCCGCCTTTTACCGCCTCGAGGAGGCGGCCCGGTCCGTCGAGGGCACCGCCAGCGCCGTCGATGAGCGCGTCTTTGGCGTCGATCTCGGTTTCACCGAGACCTTCGCTCGGCTGGTTGTCTGCACCGTACGCATAACCGGTCACGACAGCGTCGGGCGATCCATAAGCTGCTGCAACCTCGGTGGCTCCGTTACTCGCGAGAGCCGGCGTCGTTGTTCCGATGAGCAATTCGTCGTCGACCAAAAAGAGCTCCGCGGCTCGAATCGCGAGCGCAAAATAGCCGCGAGCACCATAGGCGCCGTGATAGGCGCGAGCTACGGGCCCGCACGCAATCACGGTGATACAGGCCGCGATCGTGAGAAGCCAGAGCGCCGTGACCGCGAACGAGAGCGCGAGATAAATGCACACCAGCCCGGTGATTTCGAGATTGAGCACGGTCAGCTGATTCATGCCGTTCGCGCTGATCGCTGCGTCGGAGAACGCCGCGGAGTCTGCTGCATCTTGCATGTGATCGCGGAAGGACACCGTCGCTCCGATACCGAGCAGGTACCAGACGAGACCGATGAGCATCAGCATCATGAAAAGGCCGATGACCATCACGGCGCCTTTTTCATCTCGAACGATGTTGTTTGCGGTTGCCTGGCTCATGGTGAGATCTCTTCGTCCTGCCTGTGATTTTGGATTTAGGAACCGATCAAAAACCGTCGCTGCCTTTGTCTTCGTCCACGTCGGGCGCCGGCGCGCCCTTGCCGCCTTCGGAGAGCGCGATGATCGTCTGCCCGTTTTTCAGCGGCGAAAACAGCGCGTAGCCGATGAAGCCGTCGTGCAAGTACGCGCGCATGATTCGTCCGTTCGCCGCCTGATCTTTCGCAGCGCGCGGAACGATGATTTTCCATCCCGCTTTGGTCATGTCCTCGTCGTACGCGGCCGCTGCGTCTTTCACGCTCTTGTGCGACGCGTAGCCGAAGCTCTCGAGGCCCGCGCGCGCATCCGCTTCGACCGTCATGAAACGATTCGAGTCGGCCGGCCGCGGAAGCTTCACGGGATCTTTGCCTAGCGTGTCGCCGTCGTCTTTCGGCTGGAGCGCGAATACGTTGAACGAGTCGTCGGTCCAAACCGTGATGACCGACGTTCCGTTTTTGTTCGACGACGCGTACGCGTAACGAACCTTGCCGATCATGCCGATGTCGCCGGTGTCGGCGAAGGCCTTCATGCGTTCTTGAATGGACGCTGACTCGTCGCGCTGCTTGCTCTTCACGAAACAAATCACGACGCCCGTTTTTCCGGTCTCGTGGCGAAGAATCGGAACCTCTTGAATCTGCGTCTTGCGCTTCTGCATCTCCGCGGGCGTCGGAATCACCTTCCACGTTTCGACGTTATTACCGCCATTTTCGCGGCAATTTTGCTCGAGCATATCGAGCGTGCGACCGAGCGAATCGGTCGTCTTCGTCGCCGAGACGTGCGCCTGCTGACCGTTGAAGCTGAACGCATGCGCGTCCTCGAGCAGCGGCGCGATCGACATGAGGTCCGCGCCGAGTCCGAGGCTCTCCTCTTCGAACGCCGCGCGCGCTTTGTGGATCGAGAACGCGCCGAGCGCACCGCCCACGACGACCGTGTAGCCGACGACCCGCCCGGCGGATTTCAGCTTCGGCATGAAGTGGAATTTTTTTTCGGCAGCGACGACGAGCGCGAGAAAAAGCATGACCTTGACCTTTCGAGCGTTGGACAGATCTCGGGCAGGCGCGGCAACTCGTGCCGTGCTGCCTCCCACTTCACGAATCGATTACGTCGTCAGAAAATCTTGTCGATGATCGTCTGGAGCTTCAGCTTCGGACCGAGCTTCGGATTGCAGTAGACCGTCGTCGTCGTCGCTGCGCGTTTCGAATAGTTGCGACCGCCGCGATTTGCGGTGCCAGTGCCGATGACCGTCGCGCTGTGTTTCGTCGCCGAGCCGACCGTCGTGCCGGAGTCTTTGGTTCCGCTACCGTCGACCTTGAAGTAGCTGCGCTTATACGAATCATCGTCGCGCTCGCCCGTGCAACCTTCGAGTGAGTAGCTCCACCCGCGTTCGCGTGCGCGATGAAGCGTCTCGAGCTTGAGATCGTACATGTTGTGCGCGAGCTCCATGACGACGAGGAAGATCGCCATTCCCGGGAAAATAATGGCCCCCTCCACCATCGCGACGCCGCGCTGCCAGCGGCGATGACGAACACGGGCCTTGAGATCGACGTTGTGTTTTTTCATGTCAGTTCTCTCCCTCGTGGTCCGTGATCAGAAGCCGCCGCTTGCGCCGCCACCACCGAAGGTGCCGCCGCCGCCCTGAAATGTTCCGCCGTTCGATCCGCCATTGTTTCCGCCGCTGCTCGAGCCGTTGGGAACGTCGACGCCGCCACCGGGTCCAGAGGTGCTCGCGCACGATCCGCCGCAGTTCGCGCCGCTGCCGATGATGTAGTCCGCGCCTTGATGCGGGAGCTTGATCTCGAACGAAAAATTCACGGCGTCGCCGTTGCAAACCAAATGTTGTCCGAGCGGAACACCGCATTTGTAGGTGGCGAGCACGGTCGTGTCGACGTCGCCGAAATGATCGGCACTGCTGTACGTCGGGATGACGGCGATGCCCGTGAAGCTTTTTGAGAGCGGACCGAGCGCCATGGTCGCCGCTTTCGTGCACTCACCTTCTGCGTCGCCGCTGTCGCTTTTGCCGTCGTTGTTGCTGACGTAAAGACCAGGGAGGTGCGGCCCCTTGATGACCGACGCGCAACGCGCGCCAATGATCGCGGCGTGATGCATCAAGATGTGTCCGATCTGCACTTCGCAAACTTGCGCGAGCCCGAAGAACAGGAAGGTCAGCGGGAAGACCGCGATGGCAAACTCCGGGAGCGCTGCGCCGCGTTGATCGGAGCGAAGCGTCTTCGTCTGCGTGCTCATCGAAGCGCCCATGGTCAGTCCCCGTTGGTTGCGGTGTCAGCAGAATCTTTCAGTGTGACTACACTCCCTCTACGCACCCCAGCCGGCGGTGGATCGGCTCCACTCATTTTTTTTCGAGAAAATGTAACCAATCGAGAAAGCCGTAAAAACAAGCCGACTTCGCAATCCGGCGAAGGTGAGGAATTTCGTGAAACTCTCCTCTCTCCTCAATGAGTCCTGCTGAGCACGCCTTTCGGACCTGGCATCGCATGACGACGACATCGAACCTGAGAGAACGCGTTTTTTCTGGGCTGAAGATCGTCCTGTGGTTTGCACTTGCCCTCGCCGTTGCTCGTCTCGCGTTTAGCGATCCCGGGCTCGATGATGAGGAGCTCGATGTGCACCTCGCGCACGCGCCGGATCCAAACTGTCTTCGAACGGCGCTCGTTGCTTCATTCGGCACCGCCGCGAAACCAGAAGCGCATGGCAACGGCGTGCACATCAGCGGCCCAGCGTGTCTCGCGAGACAAGACCCGAAGGGGATGTATTTTTACGTCGGCGTTTCCGGAAATATTGGGACGCTCACGGCGACCACGATGAAAGCAGTGCCTGAGTGCGAAGCGATCGTTCGCGCAACTATCGCGAAGGCCATCACGTCGTACGTTGCGGCGTGCGACCCTGACACGAATAGTTGGACGGCCGCGTGCAGGCACTCTGGCTACGGATCGCGAACCTGCGCGCCGATCGTTTCTTCCGAGATTCGTTTTTAGAAATCCTTTTTCATCCGACAAATGAATCGGCGCGACGCGCCGTTGCCGAACGGCAATCCGGGGAGGCTCGAAGGCGAAAGCGTTCGAGGGGTGCGGCAGCACCCACCAAAACAAAACTCCCAAATAAAGTCCGCGGCTTCCAGCCGACAGCCAGCGCGCGCCAGCGAAACCTTAACTCTTGCAGTGCCGGAGA